>JACCYU010000001.1 GCA_013696315.1 Gammaproteobacteria bacterium
CGCAGCGCGTTCTGGCCGTTGCCGGCGTCCACCACCAGCAACACCTCGTGTGGCGCGGCGGGATCGAGTTTTGACATCACCCGCTTAATCTTCGCCAGTTCATCCATGAGGTTGGTCTGCGTATGCAGCCGGCCGGCCGTATCGGCGATCAGCACATCGGACCCGCGCGCACGCGCCGCGCCCATCGCGTCGAAGATCACCGAGGCGCTGTCCGCGCCGTGGCCTTGCGCGATCACCGGCAACTGATTGCGCTCGCCCCAGCGCTGCAATTGTTCCACGGCCGCGGCCCTGAACGTATCGCCCGCCGCAAGCAGCGGGGCATGACCCGCGCGCTGCAAGTGCTGGGCGAGCTTGCCGATAGTGGTGGTCTTGCCCGCGCCGTTGACGCCGACCATCAAAATCACGAACGGCCTGGCCGCCGCATCGATAATCAGCGGCCGGCTGACCGGCGCGAGCAGCTCGGTCATCTCCATCCGCAGCGCATCCATAAGGGCATCGACATCCGCCAGTTGCCTGCGCTTGACCTTGGCCGCGAGCCGATCGACCAGTTCGCGCGTGGCGTCCACACCCGCGTCGGCGAGCAACAACCGGTCTTCCAGCTCCGTCAGCGCGTCTTCGTCGATTTCCTTCTTGCCCAGCACGAAGGCGGCCATGCCCTCCGTCAGATTGCCTCCCGTTTTGGACAAGCGCTGGCGCAGACGCGAGAACAGCCCGCTCTCGTGGTGCTTTGGCGCCGGGTCGCCCGCCGGGGCGGGCGCGGATTGTGGCCTGGGTTTGAAACCGAACATGATCTGCGAAGTCTAGAGAATAGTTTTTTGCGTTAAGCGAATCCTAACACCGTTGGAGTGACGCATTAACCGATGAGAATGAAAACTCTGCTGCTTGCGGCGCTGGCCGGCTTGCTGTGCATCGCGTCCGCGACCTCGTCCCAGCAACCCGGCCTCAAGCTGAACGCGCATGAATACGAACTCGATAACGGCATGAAGGTGCTGGTGAAACCCGATACCCGCGCGCCGGTGGCGGTGGTACAAGTCTGGTACAAGGTCGGTTCGGCCGACGAGCACACCGGCATCACCGGCGTGTCACACGTACTGGAACACATGATGTTCAAAGGTACGGAGCGGCATCCGGCGGGCGAGTTCTCCCGCATCATCGCCGCCAACGGCGGCGAGGAAAACGCCTTCACCAGCCGCGATTACACCGCGTATTACGAGATGCTGGAGAGAAGCCGCCTGCCGATCGCGCTGGAGCTGGAAGCCGATCGTATGCGTAACCTTACGATGTCCAAAGACGCGTTTCTGAAAGAGATCGAGGTGGTGAAGGAGGAACGGCGCCTGCGCACCGACGACAGTCCGCCTTCGCTGACCTATGAGCAGCTCAACGCCACGGCCTTCAATCACGGCCCGTATCATCATCCCATCATCGGCTGGATGAGCGATCTGGAGCACCTGACCATCGAGGATGCGCGGCGCTGGTACGACAGCTGGTACGCACCGAACAACGCTACCCTGGTGGTGGTCGGCGACGTAGAGCCCGCAGCGGTGCGCAAGCTCGCCGAGCGCTATTTCGGCGACATCCCGGCGAAAAAATTGCCGGATCGCGAGCCACGGCCGGAAGCGCCGCAGCGCGGCGAGCGGCGCGCGGTGGTCAAGGCGCCCGCCGAGCTGCCGTATCTCATGCAGGCTTACAAAACGCCGGCATTGCTGATGAGCGAACACGTATGGGAGCCGTACGCGCTCGCCGTGGCAGCCGGTGTGCTGGACGCCGGTCGCAGTTCGCGGCTGAGCCAGCGTCTGGTGCGCGGGCAGCAGGTCGCGGCTTCCGCCGGCGCCAGTTACGATCTTTATTCGCGCTATGACGACCTCTTCCTGCTGGATTCCACCCCCGCCAGCGGGCGTGGCATGGCGGAAGTGGAGCAGGCGCTTGACCGTGAGATCGATAAATTGCGCACCAAGCTGGTCACACAGGCGGAACTTGATCGGGTCAAGGCGCAGGTGGTTGCCTCCGAGGTGTACGCGCAGGATTCGATCATGACGCAGGCCACCACCCTGGGTGCACTGGAGACCATTGGCGTCGGCTGGGAGGCGATCGAGGAATACATAGAGCATATCCGGGCAGTGACGCCGGAGCAGGTGCGCGAAGTCGCGCGCAAGTATCTCATCGAGGACAAGCGCACCACCGCGGTGCTGGAGCCGGTCGCCATACAGCCCGCCGCCAAGCGCGCGCCGGCGGCCAGTGAGGCCGCGCAATGAGCGCGCGGCGCTACCCCCCCATACAAGACTTGCCTACTGGAGAATACATGCGGTTAATGGTTTATTCGAGAGGGTTGCTGGCAGCCGCTTTGCTGGCGCTCGCGCCCTGGCCGGCGCAGGCCGGCGTCAACATTCAGCACTGGACGACCGGCAACGGCATGCGCGTGTATTTCACGCCGGCGCCGGAACTGCCCATTATCGACATGCGTGTGGTGCTGGACGCCGGTAGCGCGCGCGATGGCGAGCAGCCTGGTGTGGCCGGCATGACGGCGACCCTGCTCAACGAGGGCAGCGACGAACTGGATGCGGACGCGATTGCGGTTCGCTTCGAGGAGGTCGGCGCCGAATACGCGGGCGATGCCGGCCTGGATCAGGCCTCGGTATCGCTGCGCTCCTTGAGTGACGCAAATCTGTTTGAGCCGGCGTTCGATACCTTCATGCGGGCGCTTACGAATCCGAGCTTCCCGCCGGATGCCGTCGAGCGTATCAGGAATCAGATCCTGGTCGGTCTGCGCGAAGAGGCGCAGAGTCCGGACGCTATCGCGTCCAGGGCGTTTTATCGCGCCGTATACGGCACGCATCCATTCGCCAGCGCCGTGAGCGGTACCGAGCGGTCGGTGCGCGGTCTTGAACGGAAGGACGTGCAGGCGTTTCACGAACGATACTACGTCGCCGGCAACGGGGTGCTGGCGCTGACAGGCGATCTCACCCGCGCGCAGGCCGAGCGCCTCGCCGAGCGCATCGACCAGCGCATGCCGAAGGGCAAGCCACCCGCGCCATTGCCTGAAGTGCAGCCGCTTGCCGAGGCGCGGACGGTTAAGATACCGTTCCCCTCCGAGCAGGCGCACGTTTACATCGGCCAGCCCGGCATCGCGCGCGGCGACCCGGATTATTTCCCGCTGTACGTCGGCAATCACATCCTGGGCGGCAGCGGTTTCACCTCGCGACTGATGAAAGAGGTGCGGGTCGAGCGCGGCTTGTCCTACAGCGTATACAGCTATTTTCTGCCGGAACTGGTGGCCGGCCCGTTCATGATCGGCCTGCAGACGCGCATCGATCAGGCTACGCAAGCCGCGCGGGTCGCGCGCGACACCGTGCGCAAATTCGTGCGCGAGGGACCAACCGCGCAGGAGCTAACACTTGCCACCAGCAACATCACGGCCGGCTTTCCGCTGCGCATCGACAGCAATGCGGACATCCTGGAGTATCTGGCGTTGATCGGCTATTACAAGTTGCCGCTGGACTATCTCGACACTTTCAACCACAACGTCGAGGCCGTTGATCAGGCGCGTATCCGCGCGGCATTCAGCAAGCAGTTGAACATTGAGCGCATGGTCAAGGTCATCGTCGGCGGTGACGCGAAAGGTTAAGCCCAATCCTCCACGTCAATGCCTGCGCATCATCAGCGGCGCCTGGCGCGGGCGACGCATCGATTTTCGGGCCCGGCCGGAGCTGCGCCCGACGCCGGACCGTGTACGCGAAACTTTGTTCAACTGGCTGCAGGGCATGATCGAAGGCAGCCGTTGTCTGGATTTATTCGCCGGCAGCGGCGCGCTGGGGTTCGAGGCGGCCTCGCGCGGCGCGAGTTCGGTGGTGATGGTCGATACCGATTCGAAGGTCGCCGATCACCTGCGCACGCAAGGCGAAAAATTGGGCGCCACGCAGATCGAGATCGTCACGGCCGATGCGCAAGTCTACCTCGCGTCGTCACCAGCGCCGTTCGACATCGTGTTTCTGGATCCGCCATTCGGCAGCGACTTGCTGGCGCCAACATGTCACGCCCTCGACGACCACGCCGCGCTGAAATCGGGCGCGCGCATTTATCTTGAAACGCCGGCCTCCGCGGGCGCACCTGCGATGCCCGCGACCTGGGAGCTGTTAAAAAGCCAGAAAGCCGGCCAGGTCGGCTATCACCTGGCCGCAAGCGTCTGAGAACTCGGCATGAGAGTAGAGGGCAGGATCGCACTCCGCCTTGTAATGGAGTATGAGTCCGAGGAGGCTTATGCTGCTGCCTGGCTCACCGATCTCGAATTCATTTTCTGGGCACGGGTATTAGAGCGCGATGAGTCCGATGACGAATTCGCCGATGCGCTCGCGTGGCTTGCCGAAGAGGCGGATGGTTGCTGGTGCTGGAACGCAGACACCGGAGATCGGTGCGAATTCGTTGCGCTTGATCGATGGAAGCGATCCTTTTCTGAGTCTCGCTGGGTGAAGAAATCGTGAAGCCTTGGCGATCTTGGCGGATTCCCACGCCGGACCGCCCGTCAAATCGATCCGCCCGGTTCGGGTTGCCTACCGTTGTGAACGCCACGACGATGCAACTTCAATAGCCGAGCTCACTTCTCGTCCTCCCTGGCGCTTAACACACCCAAAGCCCTGTGCTGGCAGAACTGATTACATCGGACAAGCTGTCGCGCCTCGCCGGCGAGCGCGCCTACGGCCGTGGCAAAGCCTATTTCGAGGCAGGCGCCGTAGTCGATCTCATCGACAAGGGGACCGCGGTGCTGGCGCGTGTTGAGGGAACGGATACGTACCGTGTAAGCCTTTCAGCTGAGAGAAACCTGCTCCGCTATAACTGCACGTGTCCGGTGGTGGCGGAAGGGGCGTTCTGCAAGCATGCCGTTGCGGCCGGCCTCACCTGGCTTGCCGCGCATGAAGGTCAAGTTGAACTCACAACTCAGGTCACCACCGAGTTCGATCTCGAAGCCATCCGCCGCTATCTGGAGGCCGAGGATAAGGCTGCGCTCGTGACGTTGCTGATGACGCAGATCGACAGTGACGCAAGCCTTCGGGCTCGCCTGCGCATGCGTGCGGCGGCGCGTGACGATATCGATTTCAAGGTCATCAAGGCTACGATCCGCAAGGCGATGACGGTGCGCGAGTTCGTGGACTACTACGCCATGGACAACTTATTGCGCCGCGTCGATCCTATCGCGGAGATGCTCTCGGAGTTTCTTCTGGCCGGCCATGCTGAGAAAGTCGTCGAGCTCAGCGGCTACGCACTGCAGCGCGGGTTTGCGACCTACGAGCGAACCGACGACTCGGACGGCGGATTCGGTGATCGGCTTCGCGACATCAGCCGACTGCATCTCGAGGCATGCCGCAAGGCCGAGCTTGATCCAAAGGTGCTGGTCAAGGGGCTGTTCGATCTCCTGTTAAAGGACGACTGGGGCCTCGTCGAATTCGACGCGTATGCGCCTTTGATGGGTGAACAGGGCCTTGAGCAGTATCGCCGGCTTGTCAACGCGGCCTGGAGTAAAGTGCCTGCCTTGAGTCCGGCAGACGCCAATCCAGTGCGGGGATATCCGCGCGCGACCATCACTCACATTTATGGAGATGCTCGCCCGTCGCGATCAGGACACCGACGCGCTCATCGCCATCAAGACGCGCGACCTCTCCCGCCCTTATCACTTCTTCGAGGTCGCAAGCCTGTGCGCCGACGCCGACCGGCATCAGGAGGCGCTTGAGTGGGCCGAACGCGGCCGCCGGGCCTTCCCGGGCGAACTCAACGTCCCGCTCGCGGAACTGCTTGTGCCGGCGGACGACATCGATTGGGCGCTTACCACGTGGGAAGGCGCGCGCCGCGAGCAGTTGCGGCGCTGGGCTGCGCTGCCGCTGGAGCGAATCCATTTTGGCTATTGAGGAAATGGACGAGTTGGCGCAACGGTTCGCGCTTGAACATGCCAATGGCGAAGCTGATAATTTCGTACATGACTTGGAAACAGGCAATCATGAATTGGCGGGCGCTTCCTCCCGAGGAAAAGCGCCGGCGTCGCTGGGCGCGCATCCCCCTCAACGTCGCGGAGAGCATGGCGTTCGAGGGGGAGCCGGTGAACATCGCGATGCTCCAGGCCGAACACGACCAGCGCACGCCACTCGCTACGTCGAAACCACGTTCGGCGTCCTGAGCTACGCTGAACTCGCGCCGCATCTGGCGCGGCGAGTTCAGGCTCTGGAAGAAAGCATCGAAGCAGGTGACTTCGACGGACATGCGCTCAACGATCAACTGATCCACTCGTTTCACAGCCAAAAGCTCAGTAGGACGGAGCCCCTGTTTTCTAGATAGTCGCATCGGTAGGGAGGTCGCGGGTTCGAGTCCCGCCAGCGCTAAGAATTACCTACGATTGCGGCGTCCATCTCGTGAAACTCCTATGTGTAACCTGTAGTTGGCCTTATTTAGGCATCATCAATGGCACTGGTAGCGATCCTGAATTACCGTTATCCGCGGCTAAACGCCGCGGCCTCATTGAAGCATGTTCATTCTCTGGTATAAACGAGAGTAGCAAGCGTTATTCCGGGGCTGACGACCCGGCCTCATTAGCGCGACGGTTTCGTAAGATATCTGCGTCAAGAAATAATGCTCAAGTTTGAGAATTCCTTCGCCTCACTAACCGGCTTCTCACCACTGCGTTGGCAGAAACGCTTATTCGTTCGCATGCTTGCGGGCGATATTCCCTCCGTGTGTAACCTGCCCACCGGCTTTGGCAAGACATCGGTCGTTCCCATCTGGCTGATCGCGTTGGCGTCGCAGGCAAGCGCGGGTAGCGGAGTCACGCTACCACGTAGGTTGGTTTACATCGTTAATCGCCGGACGGTGATTGATCAGGCCACCGGCGTAGTGGAGAACATGCGTAAACGCCTCCGATGTCCACATGAACAAGCATGGATTAATCACGCGCAAGATTTGGAAGAAATATCAAAGCGTCTGCGATCACTTGCTGCTTCTTCGGAAGAACCGCTCGCGATCAGCACTCTGCGAGGCGAATTCGCCGACAACGGCGAATGGAAAGCCGATCCGGCGCGTCCCGCGATTATAGTGGGCACTATCGATATGGTCGGCAGCAAATTGTTGTTTTCCGGTTACGGCGACGGTCGCTACTGGCGCGCCCAGCATGCCGGGTTGATCGGCCAAGACGCGCTCGTCGTGCACGATGAGGCGCATCTCACCCCGGCGTTTGGTGACTTGTTGCAGAACGTGGCGCATACGCAGCAACAGGAGGCCCTTAAACCTCACGCGATCCGAGTCATCGAGCTTTCGGCAACCACTCCGCACCACCAAGGACCAACAACACCGTTTAGTCTGATTCTAGAAGATGAGCAGGACGAAATCGTCCAGCAGCGGCTCGACGCTAGCAAAAATTTGCTTTTGCACGAACTCCCGAAGGATGTTGATTTAGCACGCCAGTTAACCCAACTCGCCTATCAATACAACGATCAGGCAGCAAAGGTACTGATCTATGTTCGTTCGCCTGAGCTGGCGCAGAAGGTCGTGAGGGAACTGCGAGGAAGGCTTAGCGATGACGCCAAACATCAACGTGCTACGCTGCTTGCCGGTACGATCCGTGGCTACGAGCGGGACAAACTGGTCGAAGAAGATCTCGTTTACGGCGCTCTTCTCAATCATCAATCACGCGTCGAGCAGACGATATATCTTGTCAGTACCTCCGCCGGTGAGGTCGGTATTGATCTCGACGCGGATCACATGATCTGTGATTCAACCACGCTTGATTCGATGATTCAGCGTCTGGGCCGCGTCAATCGCCGCGGCGGCAGCGGAAGAGTCGCACAAATCCACGGGGTTGTAGAGGGTTATGCTACGAAGCCAACTGAGAGCGATGGGATAGCTGTGCGCCATCTCGCGACTGCGGAAGCGCTTCGGAGACTGCCGCAGCACGATGACGGCGGCCTCGATGCCAGCCCGAGAGCGATGCGCAGTCTCCTGAGTGACATGTGCGCGCAGCAGTTAGAGGCCGCATGGTCGCCACAGCCGGACGCCCCCATCCTTACTGATATCCTGCTCGACGCCTGGTCGCTGACCAGTGTTAAAGAGCCAATGCCTGGACGCCCGGAGGTCGCGCCGTATCTGCACGGTCTCACCAATGATCCGCCAGAAACCTACATCGCCTGGCGCGGTGAGACCCGGTTACTCGATGCGGCGCAGGTTACAAAAGACGTACTCCGACAGTGGTTTAGGGCTTGTTCCATCGAGTCAAAAGAACGCCTGCGCGATCAAACGGGCAGAATATTCAAGCAACTCCAACAGATTGCCAAGCGCAATGGTCAGGAACAGCTGCCTGCGATTATTTTGACCGAGCGCGGCGAGGCAAAGCTAACTACCTTGGGCGAACTCGCAAGTGTCGATAAGCAATTGCTGAACTATCGCACGATCATTCTGCCTATTGACGCCGGTGGCCTGTCGCAACAAGGGACATTTGACAGCAGCGCCAAAGAACCGGCCAGCGATGTAGCGGAAATTGAAAATGCCGGACGCCGCCGAGCGGTGCTGGTCCATCGAGATAATGAGTACCAAATTCGACCTCTGAACTGTGATGAACCAGAGCAGCAAGCCGAAGAGGAAGACGACGCTGCTGATTGGTATCCCTGCGCCTCCGCCCGTGGAGCCGCAGCCGCCACGGCAAGGCAACAAGGCATGGTCGTATCGCTGCTGCTGCCGCTGAAAGTGCCGCCCGACGGTGCGGAAGAGGGCGCCGGATCACATTACCTCTTGTTGCTGAAGAGGGCTCGCAAGGCGGCTGACGAAAGTCCCGAAGAGGCAGTCAGCGTGAAGCCGCCGACTCTGCAAGAGCATAACGGTCAGGCTGGCGAGCAGGCCAAGCGAATTGCCGAAG
>JACCYU010000002.1 GCA_013696315.1 Gammaproteobacteria bacterium
GGTGCAGGCGACATACAGGAGATGACGTTCCGTGCTGTAAACCTCCTCAAGATCGGCCTCATCGGCGATCGACTCGATACGATCCTGAAGGGGAATCACCTCATCGTCACAGGCCATCACCGCCACAGCTCGGAATTCGAGTCCTTTTGCTAAGTGCATCGTGCCGACCACGACTCGGCCAGGCTCTATCTCTACCCTGTCTTTAAGCGGTATGGCGGCGATCCCGGCAGCCCTAATTGCTGCTATTGCACGTTCCAATTGAGGCTCCGAGCGGACGAACACGCCAATCTCTTCCGGTTGAATACCTTCCGTCAAACGCACCGAAATCCAAAGTCCAACCGCGGCGGTTTCCTGAGCAGAGTCATCGAAGACTTCAATTGATGGCGCTTGTCCATTGAACACCGACACTGTTCCGCGGCGGCGCTCTTCAATGCCGTCTACGTCCGCAAGCGATGCAAAGCAGGCGATCCGCATGACTGCGGATTTGGTGCGAAGTGCGATAGTTAATTCGAAGCGTATGCGATCGTCCGCGCACATCGACGCCGAGCGACTTCCAAGAGAATGGTTGCTGAAATATGCGTTGGCCCAGATCACCGGTAAAGAACAAGCCATCCGCGCGTGTGGACCCTAGCGCCTTCAAGAATCGCACCTCTGCAATCCCCATATCCTGCGCCTCATCGATCACTGCAAAGTCAAAGGGCCTATCCTGAACGCGCGAGAGATGCTCAGTAATGCGACCAAATATCTCCGGCCAAGTCACGAGTCCTCGTTGGTCAAGCTTGGCCCGAACCTGTTCAAAGATCGTCCACAGTTGTTCGCGCTGCTTGCTCCCCAGCCTCGTCTTACGTCCGCGGCGCGCCACGTCACGATAGGTATCCCAAGTCTTGAGCTGCCACGCATCCACAACATCTGTCCACTCGCCGAGCAAGAAAGACTGTGAGAATCGCTGCTCCCTTACCGTCCGTAACGCCTCATTTAGGAATAACTTCATCTCCACTATCGAAGCAATCTGCGGTGCTCCGAATAGCTTCGCAAAAAGCTCCATTGCAACACCGGGCATTGGGGAGACGCTGATCCTGCCATTGACTTGAGGTTCGTTGCCGACGAGGCGTGTAAGCTTGACTTTAGCAGGTCGGACAAAGTTTGCGAGAAGGTTGTCAGCAGCACACGCGCATTCGGATGCCCCCGCGCCAAGTGCGCTGCACGATGTAGCGCGACGACTGACTTGCCGGTACCTGCCGAACCCGAGATGCGTGCCAGGCCATTGTAGCTGCGCGCGACAACTTGACGCTGTGCCGGGTGTAGAAAGACCGTCCACTTCTCCCACGGAAACTCCAGCGCCCGTTCGAGTTCCTCCATATTCGCCATCACTCGGAATCGGCGTTGGGCGTCGGGATGCTTGAAAGGGTCGGCCGTCGCCGGCACAACGGCAGGTATCGTGGGTTTGCCTCCTGTGGCAAGTTCGAGCAGTGCCTCCGCCGCTTCTTGCGGCAGGCGATCAATTAGGTCAAAAAGCGTATCCTCGCCGGCATACCGAACCGCGTCCAATAACTCTGGCGGAACACCGTAGCCTAACAACTCGTCATCCAGCACCGGGGCAAATAGGCGGGGTTTGACTGAACTCGGCAGAGGAGTCGCTGTAACGCGCTCATAGTGTCTAATGATTTCCGCCCGTTCGGGCACCACGACCCACTGCGCCGCGCCGGTTTTGGGGTGTTGCTCGATCTTGCGCCGTTCGGCCCAAGCGTAAGCTTTATCGTGATGCCAGACATAGCACAGCAACAGGCTCGTGGTCGTCCTGTGTACGATCAGCCGGATGTTGTCGTTCACGCGCACTGACCAAAACTTACGATCCTTGGAGCGTTCCAGCCTGTGGAATTTCATCCCCGGACTCGCGGGATCGAGTTGCAGATCGAACGCGGTGGTCTTGACCGCCTTCTGTTCCTGACCAGTCAGCTTCGTGAGGCTGTCGGTGAAGGTGTCGGCTATGCGAAATTCCATTTGCGTCACACAGTCCTATGACCAGTAGAAGTCCTTATCCCAGTCCTCAATGTTCCATTGATCGCCATCCAAATTTTTCAGGAATCGCTGCCTCAAAGCAGTTGTTCGCAATCGCCCAGTCTAACTGACGCGAAAGCCGATCGTGCTTCGCTCGGTCTGACGCGCCAGACGCGGCGAGGATCAGTGGGATAGGTGGCTTCTCTCCAGCATGTTCTTGCTGATGGTGTAGAAGAAACTGATAAAAGTCTTGCCAGTGTCTGTCGGCAGGGCTGGATCTTCCCTGCGCCTTGATCTTTGCCAAGTACAACCTCTTTTGCTCTTCCGCGTCCATCAGGTAACCGCAAAAACCTTCATCACCTCGTCACCCAGGTGATTAATCACCTTCACGGCAATGCGGCCGGACTTCGGCTTGGAAAAGGCGCGAGATGTGTCGCTGTTGAGAGTGGCCCAGGCTTCTTCGTTTATTTCGGCTTTGAGAGTGGTCTTGAGGGCTGTGTACGGGTCGTTGGCACCGAGGAAGTAGGCGTGCCGGACGAAGAGGCTCTCCTCGTTGTAATCGGTATCGATGAACCAGCATGCGATGCCGTCGGCGCCGTCGCTACGCACCTCACCGGAGTTGGGATGGAACACGTCCACGCCGTTGATCTTCACCCGGGATTTTTCCGTCTTCGGCCTCCAGAATGTCGATGTCCGGCTCGCCGAAGATGACGAAGAGGTTGCCCTTGCCAGTGTTCTTCAAATCATCCGCCATATGCAGGTCGGCGTTCATTCTCGCTTTAAGTATCGGGATGCGTCCCAGTTTGTCGAAGTCCGCTGAATGCGCGTCATAGTTGAATGCACAAGCGATAAGTACGTCGAAATCGGCATCGCCGGCTTCGCGCGCGGCGGCTACCAGATCTGGACGCGTAACAGTGCCGAACTCTGGGCCGATTAAAATGGCCGCCCGCTTCTCCGTGTCCCCTTCCAGGTAACGGCCCTCGCCGCAGACCAGATCGCCGGACCAGGGGGTGAGCGCCGTGAAGGTGATCCTGCCCTCCTTGTGGGCCTGCTGCACGCCGGCGGTCTTGAGGTTCTCCAGGATCATCTGCGGGAACGTTTGTTTCGCGCCATAATCGTCGCTGCTCTCGGCGACGCTCGGGTCGATCAATTCGTCGTTTTCATCCACGCCGAGCACGCGGTGCGGCGAAAGGCTCTCGACGGTGAAGGGGCCGGCTACGCGCACCTTCTTGTTATCGGGGTAGGGCTTGTCGTAGAGGTATTCAAACTCGGCTTTGGCGGCGATTGAGGCGTCTATTTCCTTCTGCCGGGCGATGCGCGCTTGCCACCATTCGGCATGAATCTCATCTGCCGTTCGTGCTGAGGCGTGAGCTTGTCGAACGGTCGAAGCACGCCCTTCGACAGGCTCAGGGCGATCGGAGTGTAGTTCGCGCGGGATTTGCCACTCTTCCCATTTTTTGCCGACCGCTTTGTTGAGTTCTTCGCGCAGCGGCTCAAGCTTCGCCTGCCACTTGTCCCAGATCACGTTGACCTCCGAGTTGTTGGCGATGGACTTGAGGGTGATGTGCGGCACGCGCTCATAGACGAAGCCGTGGCGGATGTTCCCGCGCACAGGCTGCGAACTCGGCGCGGTGCGGGTGACTTCGGCTTCCTTGACCTGGCCTTCGCGAGAATCGGCCAGCAGGTAAAACGGATAGCGCGCACCCATGATGCGGGCACGGGCCAGCGCCAACGCCACGCGCGAAGTGTCAATCGTGATCCAGCGCCGGCCCCATTGCTCGGCGACATATGCGGTGGTGCCGGAACCGCAGGTCGGGTCGAGCACGAGATCGCCGGGATCGGTGGCCATGAGGATGCAGCGTTGAATGGCCGCAGTGGCTGTTTGGACAACGTAAACCTTGGGATCGGCGAACCCGCTTATGGAAAGATCGTCCCAGAGTTCGTTGATCGCGAAGACGCTGAAATCCGAAAGCTTGCGAATGTAGCGTGGAGTTTGTCCAAGGGCTATAAAGCGGCCTGCGCGATCAACTCTAGCGAGGTTGGTCGGCGACGGCTTGTATCCCTTAATGTAAGACTTGCCGTGATGAACATATTCGTAGGGCGCGTTACCCTGCGAAGTGATGTTGTCGTGGGAAATCGCCTTGTCCGGTGGTAGCCGGTTAACGCGCTCGAACCCGACTTCCTCAATCGAGCCGTCATCGAGCAATTCATACTTAAACTGTGTTGCTCCGACTCCGCCCGGTATTTTTCGGAGATAGAGCGATCGGAATTTCGTGGCAGGCTTTGATTTACCATACCAAAGGAGGTAGTCGCCAATCGAAGCTAGAAAGTTGGTCGTGAGTCCGCCGGTTTTCTTGAAGAGGATTAGGCCGATGAAGTTATCCTCCCCGAACACTTCATCCAACACCGCGCGGACGCGATGGACATTTTCATCGCCGATTTGCACGAAGATGGAACCGGAATCGGTGAGCAGATCGCGGGCGACGGTGAGGCGGTCGCGCAGATAGGTGAGGTAGCTGTGGATGCCGTCGCGCCAGGTGTCGCGGAAGGCTTTGACCTGCTCCGGCTCGCGGGTGATGTGGCCGGCGTTGCCGTCCTTCACGTCGCGGCTGGTGGTGGACCACTGGAAGTTGCTGTTGAACTTGATGCCGTAGGGCGGATCGAAATAGATGCACTGCACCTTGCCGCGCAAGCCCTCGCGTTCCGCGAGACTCGCCATCACTTGCAGCGAGTCGCCGAGAATCATGCGGTTGCTCCAGTTCTGATCGTGCTGGTAGAACTCGGTTCTGTCCACACCCTTAGGAATGCTGTTGAAGTCAGCGAAGAGGTCGGGCGTGAGCTGCCCGGCCTCGTGCTCGCGCTCCCGCGTCTCGCTCAACAGATCGTCGATGAGCACCTTAGGGTGCACCTTTTCCTGAATGTAGAGCGGCGGGGCGTGCACGCCCAAGTCGCTCCAGTCTTTTCCATCCTTACCGCGCCAGACGCGTTGCGGATCGAGGTCGCGATCCCGCCGTTCATAAGCCACGCGTACGGGGCTTTGCTCGTCCTTCCGCATCACCGACTGATATTCCGCCGCGGGAATATTCTTACGCTTAGCCTCTTCGTGTTGGAGCGTTTCGATGGTCTTGGCTGTCGATCTCTTTGCCATAACTATTATTCCTGAGCCACTGCCTGAGCGACGACCGACTCGATCATTCTATTGAACTCGCTTTCGACCTTCGCTTTGAAGTCCGACTCGATCTGGTAGACATCGGCGAACTCGGCAAACGCCCAGCGGCCATATCCACCGTGATTGTTTACCCCCGGCACCCAGTACGTCTCCATGGTGGCTTTCTTTTCCTTCGCGTCTTCGCGTCGGTAGCCTTTGATCTCGACGATCAGGTGCAGCAGATCGTCGTCGCCATGGCCATCATCCACTAACACGATGAAATCGGGCAGATACTTGCGCGTCTCGGAGCCGTAGCGGTACGGCGCTTCCAGGCCGAGGTTATGATTCTTGACGTAAGCTTTCACCCGAGGATGCGTCTCTGCCACACGGCAGACCTCAGCTTCCCAGTCGCTGTCGAGGACGACCCAGTTGAGATGACAACGGCGGGCGTCCGTTTCCCAGCGATCGGTTTTGGAGGTGTTGAAATTGACGTGGGCGGTGGAGCCTGTGGGGTTGTAGGGATCAAGCACGGCATTTATGGGGCGATTTCCCACGTGTGAACGCGTGATCGCGGCGGTAATACGCTCGCAGGCCATGTCGGCCAGCGTCTTGTATTTCAACTGCGCGGGATAAGTCCCGCCTTTACAGACCAGATGGTGATCCAGCCACTGACGCGCGATTCGTTTGAGCTGTCCAAAAAGCTGGAGCTGCGGTTGCTGGTCGTCATCGCGCCATTTCGTCAATACCAGATGAGATGTCAGTTCATAGAGTACCTGCGAAGGTCGAACGTCACCGGTGTGCACGAGATTAAGGTCCACCTTTTCACCGATGATGCCTGAGTTCTGAGTTTCGGTGGCGCCAACCAGATCTGGCGTTAGCTCAAGCGTGGAGTCGTCATTGAAGTCAGCGGTAAGCCGATCCTCCGGCAGCTCCACGCGGTATCCTTCTACGCGCGGGAACCGGATTTCGAGCAGATCGCGCTCGGGACGCACAGCCTTGACCCGGATGGTCTCGCGCGGCTTCTGTGGAGGCGCCGCCACCGGCTTGGCTGTAAAGTCGAACGGAATCCCCAGTACGTCCGCGTATTCGACACTGAACAAACCCTTAATCGGGCCGTCATCGTTCAATTCATAGGACTGGCGGCGCAGCGCCCGACCGATGACCTGTTCGCAAAGAAGCTGCGTGCCAAAGGCCCGCACGCCCAGTACATGCGTCACCGTGTTGGCGTCCCAGCCCTCGGTCAGCATCGATACCGAGACGACACAGCGGATGGAGTCGCCCAACCGATCCTGTTTGCCCACTGTGTTCATCACCTCGCGCAGCAGGTCTTGATCGGTAATTTTCTGCGCCTTCAGCCAGTCGCCACGGTCATTCATCTCGCGCCGGAAGCGATCGATCTCATCGGACGCCATAGTTCTGAAGTTCTTGTCCAGCGCATCTCCGGATTCGAGCTGCTCGCTGTCAATCAACAGGGTGCGGGGCCGGCCAAGCGGATTATCGTAATCGTCGAAGTTGCGAAACAGCGGCAAGCGACCATTTTCAAGCTGGCTTGAACCGTCCTTGTTGTAACGATTGAAGCCCGAGATGTAGTCGTAAATCAGTTTCGACGTGGAGGTGTTATTACATACCACGATGAAGCAGGGTGGAACGCGCACGCCGGCCTGTTCCCACAGATCGTACGTCTTCGCATAGTGCCCATAGAGCGCATCCAGCGCGGTTTGCAGTTGTGGCGGCAAGTCCAGAGGATTCAGTCCTTCGGCCTTGCCGCGGCCCTTTTTTGGCATCTTCGTGCGAATGTGCTCCCACAGGTTTCGATACATCGGCATCTCTGAACCCGTGATGTTGTCGGCTACCGGTACGCGCGGCAGTTTGACGATGCCGCATTCGATGGCATCCATGAGCGAGAAGTCACTCATAGTCCACGGGAACAAGGTGCCTTCCGCGTAGCCCGAGCCGCGCAGGAAAAACGGGGTGGCGGATAAGTCGATGACGCGGGCGACGCCGAGCGTGCGATTGACCGCCTCGTTATTCTTCTCCGCCTCTTTCCGGTCATCACCTTTGAGATCGCCCTCTGCGTCTTTTAGTGGCTTCTCGCGGTAGCAGTGATGGGCTTCGTCATTAACCACCATGACACCCTTCAGGCCCATCAGGTCAGGCATTACCCTTTGTAGCATCTGCCCTTCGGTTTCGAGGGTGTTCAATGCTTCGCCACGCCCTTGAAGCAGCGACCGCCCGCCCTTGGAAAGCTCCATCCGGTCGCGGCGCTTGAAGGCGTGGTAGTTGGTGATGATGATCTTGGCCCGTTCCAGATCGCCCATCATGTCGCTGGGAACCAACTCGCGGCTCCGGTAATAGCTGTCCGGGTCGTTGGGTTGAAGGACGCGCAAGCGGTCTTTGATGGTCAGCCCAGGGGCAACGACAAGAAAGCCACGGGTAAATCGCGGGCTACTGGGCCGGCGCACGGCATTGATCGTTTGCCATGCAATCAACATGGCCATGACCGTGGTCTTGCCCGCGCCGGTGGCCAATTTCAAGGCGAGACGCATCAGCTCCGGGTTGGCATCGTGGTTGGCATTGGCCAGATGTTCAAGCACACTGGCGCTCGCCTTACCGAGATGCGGTGCGACCTCCGTTACCCAGATCGCGGTTTCAACCGCCTCGATCTGGCAGAAAAAAGGCCGGATCGCTCCAAAAGCGTGATGCCGCCAGTGTTGCAACAAACGCGCGGTTTCGGGGGTGACGCGCCACTGGTTTGGATTCGGCAGGTTTCGCCACTGATCCACCTGCTGGCGTATGCCGTTAATTATCGCGGTGTGGGCGTATTGCTGTTCCGGTGTGGAGAGACCCTTGCCTTCCTCGAAAACGAGTTGAGACTGGTGACCCGAGCCTTTGCGCTTGCGGGGTTTAGGGATTGGAGTGATGAACTCAGCGCGACGGCGACTTTCCTTGATCTGTTGTGTCGGCTGACCGTCCTTATCCAGCTCCCCGTGGCGGGACGGATAGTTGTAAGGCGAGTTCAGTATCGGCTGGTCAAAGAAATGCGCCACCGCTCTCTTTCTACCTCG
>JACCYU010000003.1 GCA_013696315.1 Gammaproteobacteria bacterium
CATCGTGCGCACCACAAGCGGCTGCAGCGCGCGCGGCATCGCATCGATCTGCTGCTGGGCGAGATCGAGGAGTACTACAGCAACTTCAAGATCACCGGCAATCTGATCGAGATGCGCAACCTCGCGCTGGTCGCCGATCTGACCATACGCTGCGCGCTGCAGCGCAAGGAAAGCCGCGGCCTGCACCATATCCTCGATTATCCCGACACTGACCCCAAGCTAAACGGCGTCAATACAATCCTGGAACCCGGCGTCGATGCGCCTGATGACCGCGCGCCCGTACGCACGGCCGTATAAACCCCGGTATGCAGCTTCGCATGAGCGAGTTTTCGACCGACTACCTGATCGAGCCCGCGGCGCTGGCAGTGGGTCTGACGGATACCGACCTGCGGGTCGTAGACGTCTGCAAGACCGAGCAGTACGCGCAGGCGCACATCCCCGGCGCCGTGCATGTCGATTACGCGCGGCTGGTGTTTTCGCGCCGGCCGGTGGCTGGTTTGTTGCCTGACGTGGGCTACTTGCAACAATTGTTTTCATCGCTGGGGCTGACACGTGAAGCGCGCGTCGTCGCCTACGACGACGAGGGCGGCGGTCACGCGGCGCGGTTGCTATGGAACTTGGCGGCGTGCGGCCATCAACGCTATGCACTGCTGAATGGGGGTCTGCACGCCTGGGCCAATGAGGGGTATCCGCTGCAACGTGAGCCCGTAACCCCCGAAGCGAGCAACTATCGTGTGAGCACTAACTGTGAGATCGTCGCTGACCGCGCGTACATCGAGGCGCGCCTGCGCGATGAAGGCACCCGCCTGCTCGATTGCCGCAGCTTTAAGGAATACGCGGGCGAGGACAAGCGCGCCGCGCGCGCGGGTCACATTCCGGGGGCGGTAAACCTGGACTGGACGGAAGCCATGGACATGACCCGCAACCTGCGGCTGCAGCCGCCTGAGGCGTTGCGGGGCAGACTTGCGGAACTGGGCATTACTCCCGAGCGCGAGATCATCACGTATTGCCAGACGCACCATCGATCGGCGCACACCTGGCTGGTACTCAAGGCGTTGGGTTTCGAGCGCGTGCGCGGTTACCCCGGCTCTTGGTCGGACTGGGGCAATCAGCCGGACACGCCCGTAGAGAGCTGATCGATTTCAGGACCAATCAAGTCTAGCGTGCGCGCGGCCGTCGCTGGCGGCGGCGTCGATCACCAGGTATCGAGATCAGTCAAAGCCGTAACCAGTGTTCGCGGTAGTAGCGCAACTCGGCGATCGAATCGTGAATGTCGTCCAGCGCGCGGTGGCTCGAATCCTTGGAAAAGCCCTTCGCCACCTCCGGCGCCCAGCGTCGCGCCAGTTCTTTCAAGGTGCTGACGTCCAGGTTCCGGTAGTGAAAATATGCCTCCAGCTCCGGCATGGCGCGCGCCATGAAACGCCGGTCCTGGCATATGCTGTTGCCGCACATGGGCGACCGGGTCGCCTCGACGTGCTCGCGCAGAAAGTCGATGGTCGCGGCTTCCGCCTCGCGCTCGTCGACCTGACTGGACTTTACACGGTCCAGCAGCCCCGACTTGCCGTGCTGACTGACATTCCACGCATCCATCTGCGCGAGACATTCGGGAGGCTGGCGAATCGCGAACACCGGACCTTCGGCCAGCAGGTTAAGTTCCTTGTCCGTGACCACGGTGGCGATCTCGATAATGCGATCCCGTTCCGTATCTAGGCCGGTCATTTCGAGGTCGACCCAGATTAGATTGTCGCACGCTTGTAACATATGGAATGGGCTCCGCATGATTGTTGCAGCGGCCGGATCGGCCTCGCCTGCCCGCAATGAACTACGACTCTTTTGTACGATCCCAGAGACAACACATGACCATCGCAGTTGCCCGGCATTCTAACAAAAGGGTAAGCTGTTGACAGATTCCCGCGGGATCGTAGCCGCGGACGCCAACCGGATTGCCGCAATGCATACTTTCACCCTGATTTTCCTGTTCGCGCTGGGATTCTCGCTCGCGCTGCGCCTGTGGCTCGCGCAACGGCACGTTGATTTCGTACGGCGACACCGTAACCAGGTGCCTGACGAATTTCACGGCAGCATGCCGCTGGACTCGCATCAGAAAGCCGCTGACTACACCGCCTCGAAAACGCGCTTCGGCATGCTCGACGCTTGTGTGGATGCGTTGCTGTTGTTGATCTGGACCTTAGGCGGCGGGCTTAACCTTGTCGATCAGGCGTGGCGTTCGCTGGGTGCTGGGCCGTTGTTCGGCGGCGCTGGCGTCATCGTGAGCGTATTGCTGATCTGTGCCGTGCTCGATCTGCCAACGTCGATTTATCGCACCTTCGCGCTGGAGAAGAGTTTCGGTTTCAATCGCACCACCGTAACTCTGTTCGTAACCGATTTGTGCAAGAGCGCGACGCTGGCGCTGATTATTGGCGCACCGCTGATTTTACTGGTGCTGTGGCTGATGGAGAGCAGCGGTGATTACTGGTGGCTTTACGTATGGGCCGTGTGGACCGCTTTCGGTTTCCTGATGACCTGGGCCTACCCGACCCTGATCGCACCGCTGTTCAATAAGTTCTCGGCGCTGGACGACGTTGACTTGCGCAACCGCATCCAGCAGCTGCTGGAGCGCTGCGGCTTTCAAAGCAAGGGCGTGTTCGTGATGGACGGCTCCAGACGCTCCGCGCACGGCAACGCGTATTTCACCGGCGTCGGGCGCAACAAGCGCATCGTGTTCTTCGACACGTTGATGGAGACGCTAACGCCCGCGGAAATCGAATCTGTGCTGGCGCACGAGCTGGGGCATTTCAAACGCAACCACGTCAAGAAAAGGCTGCTGTTCATGATGGTTTACAGCCTAGCCGCGTTGGCGCTGCTCGCGTGGCTGATGGAGCAAACCTGGTTTTACAGCGCGTTAGGTGTCAGCGAACCATCGGTTTACATGGGCTTGCTGCTGTTCATGATGGTGGGTCCGGTGTTCGGGTTCTTCACGAGACCGTTCATGGCCTGGTGGTCGCGCAAGCACGAATACGAGGCCGACGAATTCGCCGCCGAGCAGAGTGACGCGCGCAGTCTGGTGACCGCGCTGGTAAGCTTGTATAAGGAAAACGCGAGCACCCTGACACCCGACCCATTGCATTCCGCGGTATATGATTCACATCCGCCCGCCGCGCAGCGGATCGCGCACCTGGCCGCCATGGGCCGCAGCGCCTGATCGATCGGTACACGCGTGCCAACGAAGCTTCTTGCCATCCTGTTCCCCGCGCTGCTCATGGCAAGCGGCGGAACAAGCGCAGCGCCACCGGATTTCGCTCAAGGGCGAACGCTGCACAACGCGAATTGCACGGCCTGCCACGGCAACATGACCGGCGGTGACGGCATCACGTTGTATACGCGCAGCCCGCGCCTGGTGAACTCGACGCCGCACCTCGCAAAGCGCGTCCGGTATTGCGCGTCCGGCGCTCAACTGCCGTGGTCGAATCAGGATATCGCCGATGTCGTTCTTTATCTCGACCGCCAGTTTTACAACTTCGACAGGTAAGTCAGACTGCCGCTGTCGCGGCGCCGCGCTCGTCGATCGCAACGCATGAGGTTATCGTCCAGACGCATGCGGGGCGCCGCGTGCTACCGCGGCGCATAGTCAATAAACCAACATGGGTTAACAAATCCACTCGTAACCTTGCCCGGAATCAGCCATGCCAGAAGAAACCATTTTCAGCAAGATTATCCGGCGGGAGATTCCCGCGACCATCGTGTATCAGGACGATCAGGTGACTGCCTTCAACGATATCGACGCCAAAGCGCCCACGCACATTCTTATCGTTCCCAACACGATTATTCCCACTGTCAACGACGTGACGGCGAAGCATGAGGCGCTGGTAGGTCACATGGTCGTGGTTGCCGCGCATCTGGCGCGCGAACAGGGCATCGCGAACGATGGCTATCGGTTAATCGTCAATTGCGGCGCTCACGGCGGTCAGGAGGTTTTTCATCTGCACATGCATCTGCTGGGCGGCCGGCCACTGGGTCCGATGCTGGCCCGCTAAGCAGGCGCGGCGCAAGCCCGCTTTGCCGTTGTTGATCTTTTTCCCCGGATAATGACAAAAGCCATAAAATCCACGCGCACGGCGTGGCTTTAAAATCGTCATGCGTAATCGCGACGTCCGCTGAATGCGTGTGACAGGGTTGAACTATCCAGGTATTCGAGTTCCCCGCCCACCGGCACACCCTGCGCGAGACGCGTGGTTCTGATATTTCGCTTTCGTGCCATCTCGCCGATTACGTGCGCGGTCACTTCGCCTTCGACCGTGGAAATGGTCGCGAGAATGACTTCCTTTATTTCACCGCCGTCGAAGCGCTGTTCGAGCCGTTCCAGACCCAGCTCTGCGGGACCGATGCCGTCCAGTGGCGAAAGACGTCCCATCAACACGTAATACACACCGCGGAAGTCGGTGCCGTGTTCTATCGCCATGACGTCGGCCGGCGACTCGACCACGCAAATCACCTCCCGGTTGCGGCTCTGATTCGCGCAGACGCGGCATACGGTTTGCTCAGTCAGGGTGCGGCACTGCTGACAATGACCGATCTTTTCAACCGCCTCCCGCAGCCGATCGGCAAGGTTCAGCGCACCTGGGCGATTGCGTTCCAGCAACTGAAACGCCATGCGTTGCGCGGTCTTGGCGCCTACCCCCGGCAAACATCTGAAGGCATCAATGAGTTGCTGCAACAGGGAAGGATCCGACACGGCGTTCACTTATTAACGTTCATTGGCCATACGCTCGGTAGTCGCGCGCGGTGAACCCGCCATCGATTCACGCCCATGAATGCCAATTAAGTTCAACGTCAATAAGGGATTAATGCGACTAGAATGGCAGCTTCATGCCGGGGGGCAGGCTCATGCCCTGCGCCAGGCCGGCGAATTTTTCCTTGATAGCCTCGTCCACTCTATGCACCGCATCGTTGATGGCGGCCGCCACCAGATCCTCGAGCATGTTCTTGTCGTCGCCCGTCAGGCTGTCGTCTATCGATACTCTTCTGACCTCGTGCTTGCCGGTCATCAAGACGCTGACCAGACCGCCGCCGGATTCGCCCCTGACTTCCATGGCCGCGACTTCTTCCTGCGCTTTGGCCATGTCCTGCTGCATCTTCTGCGCCTGCTTCATGAGATTACCGATTCCGCCTTTCATAGATCCTCGCTAATTGGGTTTCGCTCTTGGGTCAGTCCTGCTTGATAGGCCGCACCGAACCGGGCACGATTTCGGCGGCGAAATGTTGCTTGAAAGCCTGCACGGTCGCATCCGCCTCGATCGCTGCATCCGCCGCCCGCTTAAGTTCCGCACGGTCATGGCTGGCGAGCTGCGCTGGTGTCGCCGCGGCATGTTCGGCAATTTCAATGTGCAACTGTTGCGGCCGGCCCAGATAATCGCTCAACGCCTGACGCAAACGTGTCTCGGCGTTACTGGTGCGAATCTGCGCGTGGCCGGCTTCCAGCACCAGCCGCACTTCGTCGTTGGTAATGGACAGGAGACTGCAATTGCTGGCCAACGCCGAGGCCACACCGTTGAGGTTCAGTGCGCGCGCCAGTTGCGGCCATTCATGATCACCCGCCTCCGCAACACTGGCCTCCGGCAAACTTTCGGATTCCTGGGGTCCGGGTTCGGGTGAGGGTTCCGTGGCGGCGCCCTCGGGCACTTGCGCTGCCTGTCGAGTCGGGCGCCCCCTGTGCGCGTCACGCGCTTGCGCCGGCGCTCGCGCGGCATTGTTGGCCCGCTGTTGCGCGATCGCCGGCTGTGGCTGGGGTAAAGGCCTGAAACTCAGCATACGCAACAATACCATTTCGAGGCCGTCCCTGGCCTCGGTAGCGAACGGCAGATCGCGTCGCCCGACTAACGCAATCTGATAATACAGCTGAACATCCGCCGGACTGAGCCTGCCCGCGAGCTCCGTCGCAAGCGCCGCGTGCGGATCATCCTCATCAATCGCGCCGGGCAGTGCCTGCTCCAACGCGACCCGGTGCAGCAGCGACACGAGTTCGGCCAGAACCCCGGCAAGATCTACGCCCTGTTCGGCGAGTTCCGCGATGGCCCGCAAGCCGGCTGCCGCATCGGCGTCCGCAATCGATCGGGCCAGCTTGTGCAACTGTTCGCGCGGCACCGATCCCAGCATTTCGCGCACCGCCGCTTCGCGCACCTCGCCGCCACCGAAGCCGATTGCCTGATCGAGAAGGCTCAACGCGTCGCGCATGCTGCCATCCGCCGCCCGCGCGAGTTCGATCAGCGCGCCGTCGTCCGCGGGCACCTGTTCCCGCTCCAGCATCTGGCGCAAATGCAGGCGTATTTCCGGTGCCGGCATGCGCTTGAGGTTGAACTGCAGGCAGCGCGACAACACCGTCATCGGCAGTTTTTGCGGATCGGTCGTCGCCAGCAGGAACTTCACGTGCGGCGGGGGTTCTTCCAGGGTTTTGAGCAAGGCATTGAAACTGTGCCCGGAGAGCATGTGCACCTCATCGATCAGATACACCTTGTAGCGACCGTACGCGGGCGCGTACTGAACGTTGTCCAGCAGCTCTCGGGTGTCTTCGACTTTGGTACGCGAGGCCGCGTCGACCTCGATCAGATCGACGAAACGGCCGCCGTCTATTTCCCGGCAGGCGTTGCACTGACCACAGGGTTCGGAGGTGACGCCTTGTTCGCAATTCAGGCACTTGGCGAGAATCCGCGCGAGCGTCGTCTTGCCCACGCCACGCGTGCCGGTGAACAGGTACGCATGGTGCAGACGGCCCTGCTTCAAGGCGTTCATCAGCGCCTTCAGCACATGGGCCTGCCCGACCATTTGCGCGAACGTTCGCGGACGCCACTTGCGCGCCAATACCTGATAACTCATGACGGATCGCGCGTTATGGTTGGTTTGATCGGATGATTCGAGAACGGTGCGCGCTCGACAGAGCCGGCCGGGCACTGGACCGGATCATACCTAATGGCGGCGGCCCGCACCAGCCGCACCCAGGCACCCGAATCGATTGTTACCGTTGCTCCCTTCCGGGCCTGGCGGGATTCACAATTTAGCGTTGCGGGGAGACCGGCGCGGGCCACCATTGCACTTGGAAACCGAGGACAAGTTGGCGGAGAGGGAGGGATTCGAACCCTCGATACGCTATGAACGTATACACACTTTCCAGGCGTGCTCCTTCGACCGCTCGGACACCTCTCCAAAAATTGCTACTCATTTGAACTACCGAATTGCCCACCCTGGCAAACTTTCTAACTGCATTACCGTGCGATATTCCGTCCGCTTAGCTCTTGCTACCGCCGGGCGTGTAAAGCGGTGTGGGGAACATGGCGACGTTGGCGCCGGGTTCGCTGATCTTGGCTACACCCTGCTTTTCCACCTCGTCGATGCGCACCACCGCGTGCATCGGAACATGCGTGCGCTTGACGGACTCGAACTCGGTTTTCAGGCGTTCCTCGCTGGGATCGACAACCACCGAAGCGCGTTCGCCGAACACCAGCTCTTCGAGTACGACAAAACCGAACAGTTCGCCCTGATATACCCGGCGCGCGAACACTTCGTAAATCTTCCCCTGGTTGAAAAACACAACCTTGTAAATGGTTTTTTTTGGCATTTTTACGAGTCAGGCCATAATCGTCAGGCAGAGCCTGAGGTCAGGGCGTCCAATGTGGCAACTTCATATTGACCATTTTGTTAATAGTCCTGCGTCGGTACATCGGGATGCGAAGGTGAGTCGATGGAAGCCCCTAACAATGCCACGGTGGGTACGTTCAGTCAAAGCCGCGCGTGTCATGGCAGTGGTGGTGGCGTCCCTCTTGTCACGATCCGCCGCACGCGATACGCCGCGAACCGTTCAGATCATTTCCCTGCGGTGCTATCATGCTGACCTGCTGCATATTTGAACCGTACTCTTGAAGAACCACGAAGAATCATGCAAAGCCTTATCCTCATTGCACACGGCAGCCGGCGGCCGGAGTCGAACGCGGAAGTACAAACGATTACGGACGCACTGCGCGGGCGCGTGGCCGATCGATACGATTACGTGGCGTGCAGCTTTCTGGAGTTCGCACAGCCGACGATTGGCGCGGCTATCGATGACGCCGTACGCGCCGGACGCCGCAGGGTCACCATCCTTCCGTATTTTCTGGCCAGCGGCAACCACATCGTGAAAGATGTGCCGGCGATGCTCGACGCGAAGAAACGGGAATATCCGCACATCAGTATCGACATGAAACCGTATATCGGCGCCGCGCCGGGCATGATCGAACTGCTCGCGTCCGCCGTCTAGGCCGGCGCTCCTGGCTGGCAGCTCAATTACGGATTAGACTGCGAGCTTGCCGTCAATCCGCGGCCTGCCGATTGCCGGTCAGCTCGGCCATGAACAGCCAGGTCTCGACCACCGAATCGGGATTCAGCGACACGCTATCGATGCCCTCGTCCAGCAACCATCGCGCGAAGTCCGGGTAATCCGACGGCCCCTGCCCGCAAATCCCTACGTATTTCCCCGCCTTGCGACAGGCGCCGATGACCTGATGTATGAGCGCCTTGACCGCCGGATCGCGCTCGTC
>JACCYU010000004.1 GCA_013696315.1 Gammaproteobacteria bacterium
GCGAGGAAACGCGCTCCAATCCGTGGCTGGCGGAGCTGCAGCAGGACATGTTCGTGGAGATCAATGTGGCGGACGCCAACGACCGCGGCATCCGAGATGGGCAGACGGTGTGGCTGGAAGGGCCCGAGGGCGGACGCATCAGGATCAAGGCCATGATCACTCCGCGGGTGGGTCGCGGCACGGTGTGGACGCCGTTCCACTTCGGCGGCTGGTACCAGGGCGAGGATTTACTGGCTAAGTATCCTGAAGGATGCGCCCCGCATGTGCGCGGCGAGGCCTGCAATACCGCGTGGACCTATGGGTACGACATCGTCACCATGATGCAGGAGACCAAGACGACGCTCTGCCAGATCAGGCCAGCGTAGCGCGGAACCTCCTATGTTCACGAGAATCCGGAATTGAACTGAACCCGGCTGTTTTCCTCCCCTTGATTAGGAGGGTGGGAGCGAGGAGATTGAGTCATGGCTAGAATGAAATTCCTTTGCGACGCCGAGCGCTGCATCGAATGCAACGCCTGCGTGACCGCCTGCAAGAATGAGAACGAGGTGCCCTGGGGTGTCAACCGCCGGCGGGTGATTACCTTGCTGGATGGTCAGCCCGGTGAAAAATCCATCTCGGTTGCCTGCATGCACTGCACCGATGCGCCCTGCGCGGCGGTGTGTCCCGTGGACTGCTTTTATACCACCGACGATGGCATCGTGCTGCACGACAAGGATTTGTGCATCGGCTGCGGCTACTGCTTCTATGCGTGCCCGTTCGGCGCGCCGCAGTTTCCGGAGCAGTCAGCCTTTGGCGGGCGCGGCAAAATGGACAAATGCACCTTCTGCGCCGGCGGGCCGGAAGCTGACAACTCCAATGCGGAATACGCCAAATATGGCCGCAATCGTATTGCCGAAGGCAAGCTGCCATTGTGCGCAGAGATGTGCTCCACCAAAGCGCTACTCGGTGGCGATGGCGACATGATCGCCGATATCTACCGCGAGCGAATCCTGCGACGCGGCGACAGTCCTCAGACCTGGGGATGGGAGAAGGCTTACGATGTCTGAAACGCTGTGCCGGATGAACAAAGCGACAGGAGACCGCGAATGTCTAGATTTGGCACGACCGCGATCTGGTTGACCTTGACCGCGACACTTGCCGGTTGTTACGAGGCGCCGACGGATGTCACCAACTACGAAGCTGGTGTCTACAAGGGCGAGCAGGATCCGTTACTGGAGAAGCAACGCAAGGCGGAACATCTGGAGGCGCTGGCGCAGCGGTTCAACATGGTGCAGACGGATCGGTAGAGCACATCGTGAAGAAGCGATTTCCGATGAACACGGGCGGCCTCGCAGCGGCTATGTTTTTTGCCGCAGTGTCATCAGGGTGCGAGGAAATCCATGATCCGTGGGTGACGGGCAATAACGACTTTCAGAAAGAGCGCTGGCGCTCGCCGGAGCAGCAGGAGGCGTTGCGCGATCGCGCGTTGTACCAGGCTGGCCCCGGCGGCACCGGAGAAGGTGAAACTAATGAGTTTTCGCGATTCATCGAAAAATAGCAGCAATCCGCACCTCGAGCGCCGCGGTATCAACCAGGGTTACCGCCGTCGCATGCACGCGATGGGCTGGACGGCCGCATTCATGCTGCTGGCCGCTGTGCTGCTGCCGCTGACCGGCTACGTCTACGTGGCGCTGGTCGAGGACGCGCAGGCCCAAGAGTTTGCGGATAAACAGGAATCCGCGGGTACCAATGAGATAAACCCGCGCTCCGAATACTGGCGCGCGGTGCGCGAGAGCGCCGCCGGCGTGACTACGGCTTCAGGTCCGTACGTTACTGATACGCTGATTCAAGGCGGTGGCGAGACCTGGCGGGAGATACGCAATGGTCCGATCGCGACCTTCGGTCCCTGGATGCTCGCGATGATGTTGCTCGTTATCGGCCTATTCCACCTTATCCAGCGGCCGCACGGCATAAAGGGCGGCCGTTCCGGCAAGACCGTACCCCGGTGGAGTGTCACCGAGCGCACCCTGCACTGGTACGTGGCGATCCTGTTCGTCATCATGGCTGTCACGGGCTTAAGTCTGCTGTTCGGACGCCGGGTGCTGATACCGTTGATGGGGCCGGAGGGGTTCGCGGCCTGGGCGCAGTGGGCTAATGACATCCACAATTATCTCGGCCCGTTCTTCAGCGTTGGAGTGCTGCTGATCATCGTTGCGTGGATTCGCTACAACATTCCCACTAAGACCGACTGGCAGTGGTTCAAGCGCGGCGGTGGGATCATCGGCAACAAGGAAGTTCACGCCGGCCGCATGAATGGCGGCGAGAAGTCCTGGTTCTGGATCATCTGCAGCGTTGGCATGGTGTCCATAATCACCGGACTCATCTGGGACTTCCCCGTCTTCGGTTTCAGCCGCGAGATCATGCAGATAACGAACATCATACATAGCGCCGCTTCTATCGTCTGGGTTACGGTATTTTTTGGCCATGCTTATATCGGCACCCTGGGTACCGAGGGCGCGATCGAAGGCATGATCAAGGGTGAAGTCGACGTCAATTGGATGAAACAACACCATGACCTCTGGTACGAGGAACTGCAACGCAAGGGCGTGGCGCCGCAATCCGCCGAGTCCGATATGACGACTCAGACCGGCGGTCGCGCCAACTGAGGCGCGCCCAGGCGCGTTTCCTCAGATCCCGCGAATGAAGCGATTTCCCCTCAACGTGCGATTAGGAATGCGGAAAACCGGCGCCGCGGCCACCTGCGTCACGGTGCAACTGGACGCCGGCGAGTGGGAAGCGGCGCTGTTTGTCCAGCTTGCGGGTGAACAATGCGAGCGGGACCGGCGCGCGCTTTTCACGATGAACAAGCGCGTGCCGGTTGGCATCGAGACGGATGTAATCGAGCACGAACACGGCGCCGTGGTGATGCTGCGGCTCGATATTTGTACCGTACCCGACGATCCCATGGTGGCCGAGATATTGCTCACTCCGGGCGGCGCTTGCGGGCACTTTGAAGTGTTGCAACGCCTGTCATGTCAGCCGCGTCTCTGCTGGTTCTTTGGCGACGAGGATTATCTGGTGCTTGGCGCCCAGCAGCACGGCTTTGCGGATGCGCAGCGCGCGGAGTTTGATCGTCTGCGGCTGGATGCCGTAAGGCACGATGCGGTGGTGCGTTGCACTGGCCGCTACGATGCGCAAGCGGCGCTGGGCGGCGTCGCGTCCTACTATCGACTGCGCACGGCTGGATGACCACAGCCAAGGTCGCACACCCGCGATGCTCGCGCACGCGCATGGCGGCGGCAGTGATCAGGGTGTCGAAAAGCAAGTTAGGCGAAGAAAGTGGGTAGAAGTATCGAAAATTGGGAGGAACAAACGTTTCCCTTGGTAGGGGCCGCTAAAGAGTTAAAAGCGGCTGACGCAGCTTTTAGGGACATGGTCGCTATCGGAATCCAAAGCTTCCACGAATATGACCGAGCCTGGCGTGACTTCCTGCATTCCATTGAGCGCGCTTGGAACAAAACGATCGCTGAGGCGCGAGGAAGGAAAAATTGGCAACGCATAAAGTCCGAGTACGATCATTTGAGAAGCACGGATCCACTGTTGAGGTACTTGATCCAAGCCAGACACGCGTCAGAACATACCATTGATCCACTAATTAGAGAGTGGGACGCAAATCTAAAGGTAACACCCATTGGCGACCGAGTGCGAATTGAGTGGGACGACTGGGATAGACCATTACTCCCGATTACCAACAGGGGCACATTGTTTAATCCACCCAAGAAACATCTCGGGAAACCGATGAGTCACTATCGAAGAAAAGGTGTCAGCGAGCCGCGCACCGCTGCCGAGCTAGCTATGCAATTCTACGTACCCATGCTTAACCGCGTGTATCTGCTGAGGTGTTCCCGGGAGGTCGTGCCTAACAAGTAATTGCGCTCGGATGTCAAACGCGCTGCTTCGCTCTGGGTTTGTCGCCGGTGAATAACGTCGTTAGCCGGTAAGGGGAGAGCCATGGCGCAGATATCAGATGATTTAAACGTGGCGATTGCTGTTGCGAAACAGCACTTCGAGTAACTTACGCGGTTGGCTTCATTAGACGCGCGTTCTCGAAAGGAGTATGGGTCCGGCGGCGCACTGAAAAGGGTGAAAGACCTATTGAGGAAGCTCAATGGTTCAATTGGAACGATTCAACGCGCGCTGAGTGAAACCGCTACACGAGTTGGAGAGCCTCCCATAATCACTCTAACCTCTAGTCATCTTTCCTTCTATCGCGAATGCCTTGCTCCGAACGCAATGCTGATCCGCGACGCACATTGGGACGTGTCCGGCTTCGGCGAGCTTGATAAACTCCTCAAGAGTGCCGAAACCTCGGAGAAAGGAACTCCTGTTGGTAATGCGCTTAGCTGGGGCATTGAGCGCTGGATTGACATGGAGGAGGATGAAAAAGAGGATTGGCTCATGCGAGGTTTCGACCTCGATGCCGCTTTTGATCTTGTCAGCGAACCATGGTTTCAGCCTGATCGTTGGCGCGACAATGCTCGCGTGCTTCAACCTCTTCTCATTGACCGGCCCACGAATAAGATACCGCACCATGTTCGGTATCGTCTCACTGAAATATATGGGGCTTTATCTTTGGCCTCTGGATGGCTGCAGTCGCTCTGTCACGTTCCGCAGTTGAGTTCGCGATCCTTGATAACGCGCGCCGGCTAAACATCGAGGCAAGAAAGACAAACTCACGAGGGAAGCTAGAAGACAAGCGGCTTGCTGAGCTAATCGCCGATGTTGCCCAAGCGCGTCAATCCCTCGGAAGATCGCTTGAAGCAGTTCGTGATACTGGAAACCGAATTCTGCATCCGAAGAAGCATGATGTAATCGCTTTTCCGAAGGTATTGCGGGACGAGGCGCTAGAGTGTGTCAGTAATACGAGAATTGTGCTTGAATCTCTGTATTCAGCTTCAGAGTAAGACCATACTTCCGGCTAACATTCTGCTGCAGCGGACTGCGGTGGAATTCCCTCGTTCTTTCATGCTCCGTGGCCCGCGGCGGCTGGGCTATCGCGTTAAGCGTCAACAAGGGACAATGCTTTCCGCTTTATATCGCTGTGGCATAGTACGCCTCGAAATCGCTCGAAAAATTCCAAGCCATCACCGTGTAGAGTATTCTTCAGCACAGCACCTGATGCCCGCAGAACTGCGACAGCGGCAGCACCGTCGTCGTGCCGGCGACCAGTTCGCGAACGTCCGGGATGTTGTACTCCAAAGCCAGTCTGAAATCATATTCAGCGAAAAACCGCTCGAACATCTCGCCGCCGGCGGTGCCGGTAGCATAGAGCGCGCCGGAGGAATCATGGTATTCCAACAGGATGATCGCCAATGGTTGCGGGGCAGGCCCGCCAAGAACGCGGGCGCCCCTGGTTGCGTCGTAGACGCTTTTCTCCGAGCAACAATAGATAACCCGAGCTCGGCGCGCGCGCTCGTCTTGCGCATCCGCGAAGGTGACCGCTCGGTGTCGATAGTTGATAAAGCTCACGGCGCGCGCCGGATGCGTCATCCTATGCGCACAGATGGCGGAGAAGGCGACGATGGAGCGTTGCGGCCCCGCGCCCCCCTGCCAGCGATAGTGACCCACGTCTTCAGTTCGTCGGCGGTGATGGGCCGACCGGACGCAGCGACCAATCGAACGCGGTTATAGCCGTGAGTGACGGCCGTCCCGCCACCGGCAAACGCGCCTGGTGCGCTGAGCCATGAAGCCGCGGCCAAGCACAGCTTAGTGAAGCCTCGACGGGTCATGCTTTTGCGTCTTTTCACGCCATCGCCTCGTGTTGGCGTTGAAAGCAGGTGAAACATTAACGCAAAGCTCTCAAGAAGCGTAAAGCGCGCCGAACACGAGGGAATGCAAAATGCGAGACTTATTAAATATCACTCGGCCCGCATCCGCGCTATCCGCTTATGGCGAGCTTAAAAGTCGCGCGCGGAAAAACTCCACGATGGAGACAAGCTGTCTAAAGCCGTCGCGCAGACGAACTACGAGACGGCCCTGGGCGTCGATCGTCTCGAAGATCCCTATCAGGATCGCATCTCCAATCGCAAGCCTGATCGGTTCATCGATGCCATCAGCGCGGCTCAACCAGCGGTTGCGCGGGGTCTCAAAGCCCTCTTCGGCCCAGCGATTGATATCCGCGAGAAAATGCTTTGCGAACCGCTCCAGGATCGCCTCCGCGGTCGGGCGCCGGTCAGGAAACAAGGTGTCATCGGCGATCGCGTCGAGGGCAGCCTTAAGGCGCAAGCCGAGCACCAGCCATTGTGCGTCTCGCGCCTCGCTTACAGGCCACTGCAGGTGGAGGAACGCAGTATTCGCAATCCCCACCCGCACCTGGTTCGGCCATCGAAAGCGAAGCTCGACTAAGGATCGCACAGCCTCTGCCAACGCTGAACTGAGGCTTATGGCAGCCACGTAGATCAACTGCGCCGCGATATCCCGTGAGTACTCCGGGCGCAGGATAAGCGCGCAGTCCAGATCCGTGATGTCCTTCGACGCATGCGTTTTGCCACGCCATATCAGCGTGCCCTCGTCCGCGCCTTTGGCGGCGAGGCGGGAAGCCTCCCTGAGGGCGCTGCCCCGGTCCAAGGGGACCGGTTCATAAACGGGCGGAAGGTTCACGCAACGTCCGCGGAGTTGTGAATGCCCGCGAGTGATGTCTTAAGCGCTGCGCGCGCTGGATAAGAGTCGCGCGGCCGCCGCCGCGTGTCAGTCGCGACCACGCATGATTTCGATGCCCTTGAGCAGATTCAGCGCTTCGCCGAGCTGATAGTCCTTATCGGCAAGTGCTGACGACGGGATGTTGACATTGCGCCGCTCTTGCGGCGCCTGTTCCAGCTCTTCACCATTGGTGAGGTGACCGGAGAGATCGGCCTCGGTCAGGGGTTGCATATCGCCTTCGTCGGCCCGCGCCAGAGTTAGGTTCCCAAGCGCAATATCGGGTTCAATCCCTTTGGCCTGAATCGAACGGCCGGAAGGCGTGTAGTAGCGCGCGGTCGTTAGCTTGAGCGCGGAGTCCGTCCCCAGCGGCAGGATCGTCTGCACGGACCCTTTGCCGAACGATTTGCTGCCCATGATCACCGCGCGCTCGTGATCCTGCAAGGCGCCGGCGACGATCTCGGACGCGGATGCCGAACCGCCATTGATGAGCACCGCCATCGGCGCGCTGTCGATCACGTCGCCCAAGCTTGCGGAGTAGCGCAGTACGGAATCCTCGCTGCGGCCCTCGGTATAAACGATCAGGCCATCATCGAGAAACGCGTCGGAGACACCCACGGCGCCGGTGAGCACGCCGCCCGGGTTATTACGCAAATCCAGCACCAGACCCGCCAGTTCGCCGTCGTTTTTTTCGACCATCTGTTCCACGGCGCTTATCAGGCTCTCGGTAGTCTTGGCCTGAAAGTTGGTGACGCGCACGTAGGCGAAGCCCGGCTCCAGCATCCGGCTCTTGACACTCTTGACGCGGATGATGTCGCGCGTGATCGAAAGCACCAGGGGTTTGTCCACCCCGTCGCGGATGATGGTCAGCGTTATGTCAGTGCCTTCCCTGCCGCGCATGAGATCGACCGCGTCGTTGAGCGACATGCCTTTAACCGCCTTGTCATCCAGCCGTATGATCAGATCGCCCGCCTTCACGCCGGCGCGTTGCGCTGGTGTGTCGTCAATGGGCGAAATGACCTTGACGAAACCGTCTTCCATACCGACTTCGATGCCTAAGCCACCAAACTCGCCGGTGGTGCCGATCTGCAGTTCGCGGAATTCTTCTTTGTTCAGGTAAGCGGAATGAGGATCGAGGCCGGCCAGCATGCCGCGGATCGCACTCTCCAGCAGTTTCCTGTCGCCAACCTCGACGACGTAGTCTTTCTTGATGCGGGCATAGACATCCGTGAAGCTGCGCAGCTCTTCCAGCGGCACCGAAAACTGGTCCTGGTCGCGTTCGGCGAATACGCCGTGGCCTAAGCTTAAGAGTACGCCCAAGGCCAGACCTGTCAGCAGGCCCGTGCCCATGCGCGATGGAATTTTCATGCGTTTCCTCTCGATGCCGAACACGCCGCGAATGGCGTTCGCGTACGACATGCTCATCTGGTTGCGATGACCGGTTTAACTATGCCTTGGCATTCGATCCTTGTTACTCAAAGACATGTTGCCAGCGGATTAATTTGCTTGAGAGTAGTCTAGCATTGAACAGCGCATCGGTCAGCGCGACGCGAGACCGACGGTCCTAAGCTCTCAGTCCTCAGCCACTCACTCAGCCCTCAGTCGTCAATTCATTCCTGCGCTGCCATCCATGGCGAGACGCCGGCGATGCTGGATGCCCCGGCCCGGCCTTCCGTGGCCGGTCGTTCGCGGGCGCGGCGCTTCAGTCGCGCCATGAATTCCCCGCTCACCCCTCAGCCCGGAGAATCGAACCACGCCAGCGGGTCCAGTGGCGTGCCCTCGTGGCGGATCTCGAAATAAAGCCCGCTGCTTGCCAGCCCGCCACTGTCGCCGACATGGCCGATCAGCTCGCCCGCGCCCGCCCGGTCGCCGACCGATTTGTATAAACTCTGGTTGTGACCGTACAGGCTCATGTAGCCGTCGCCATGATCCACGATTATGAGCAGCCCGAAGCCGCGCATCCAGTCCGCGAACACGACCGTTCCGCTGGCGACCGACTGCACGTCCGCGCCCCGGTTCGCGTCGATGAAAACCCCCTGCCAGATCACGTCCTCCGTCTCGGTGTCATGCATGCCAAAATCCGTGACGACCGGACCCGTGGAAGGCCATGGCAAGCTGCCTTTCAGCGACTCGAAAGCGGCATCGTCCGCGGGCACCGTGCGCGCGTCGGCCAGCGCTTGTCGTATTGACGCCAGCAGGTCGCGCAGCCCAGTCCGGTCTTTGGCCAGCGCTGCCAGCCGGTTGTCCGTATGTTGTGCATCCTGCGTTAACGCCGCCAGCACACGCCCGCGGCGCGAGCGTGATGTCCGCAGGCTGGTCTGCTGTTGCCGCAGCCGCCCGGCGACGTCCGCGAGCCGCGCGCGCTCAGCGCCGATCATCTGCTCGATCCGCGCTAATTCTGTCAGGGTGCGGCTCGCTTGGTCGATGCGCCGCCCACGCGCGCGATTAATGTAGTCGTAGTAAACGAGGAGACGCCCGACGGCGTGCGGGTCCTGCTGATTCAGGAGCATCTTCACTTTTTCCTGGCGCCCCATGGCGTATGCCGCGCGCACCTGCGCTGCCAGCGCGCCGCGTTGCGCGCGCAAATCCCTCAGTAGCAACTGTTCTCGCGCGGCCAGCTTTTCCAGTTGTGTCCGCAGCGTGCTCGCGGTTTGCTGTGTACCGCGCAGGCGGCGCGCCACCTCGCCGATTTGCGTCTCCAGTCGCGCCAGCTCGGTTTCAAGGTAACCGATCTGTCCTTTGGTCCGAGTCTGGCGGGCGCGCGTGACCCGAATCTGCTGCTGAATATTCTCCAGGCTCTGCCTTACTTCGGCCGCGGACTGTTCCTGCGCGCGCGCAGCCCCCGCGAGCATCAGCACCGCCAGCAACAGTGGCAGCATCCGCAAAGCAATCGCCAGGGCGGCCATATGCTATCCGGCAGACCAGCCAGCGACATAAGCGCAGGATACGCAACGAGCGCCTGGACGGATTTTGACCGGCACATTCCTTATTTCATCAAATGGTGATTCCGAGTGCATGCGAAGCGGCTTTTTCATTCAGCTCAAGGTGACGCGCCATTATACGTTTCGGTTTTTACTTGCTACCATTGCGCTCACTTCTCGATAGTCAGCGCGCCTGATGTGCCCACCTTTTCCGCATGAGCCCAAGGTATTTCGAACGTTTCACCGTCTATGAACCAATTCGTCGAGTTCGTTGGCAATAATGCCATGTTATTCGTGCTGCTGGCCGCCATCGTGGCGTTCATCGGCTGGACCGAATGGCGGCGGTTTGCCCGCCCGTACAAGGAAGTATCGCCTGCCGAGGCCGTTAACCTTATCAACCACGAGGACGCGCTGGTGCTGGATGTTCGCGAGGACAGCGAAATCAAATCCGGCAAGATTACCGGCGCCCGCCACATTCCGTTAAGCGTATTGAAACAGCGCGTGGGCGATCTGGCCAAATATCGTGACCGCGCGGTCATCGTATCGTGTGGTTCGGGGCTTCGTTCCGGACAGGCCGGTGACATCCTCCACCAGCAGTCGTTCGAGAAAGTTTACAGTCTAAAGGGCGGCATCGCCGCCTGGCAGAACGCCAACCTTCCGCTCGTGAAAAAGTAATGGCTTGGCAACCCGATACTCAACAGCAGTTCGAGATTCAGAAAATCTACTTGAAGGACGTCTCGTTCGAGGCGCCCAATTCGCCGAGTATTTTTACCGAGCCGTGGAAACCCGAGACCAGCGTGCAATTGTCCACCGAGAGGGCGCGACTGGACGAGGGGCTGCACGAGTTGGTGCTGGGCATTACGGTAACGGCGAAGATGGCGGACAAGACCGCCTATCTGGTCGAGGTCAAGCAGGCGGGAATCTTTGCGCTCAAAGGCTTCGCCGAGCCGCAGATGCGGCAGCTGCTGGGCAGCTATTGCCCCAATGTGCTGTTTCCCTTCGCGCGCGAGGCTATCGCCGAACTCATCACCAAAGGCGGCTTCCCGCCGATGCTGCTGGCCCCGATCAATTTCGACGCGCTCAATGCCCAACAGCAGCGACAGCGCGAGACCGAGACCGAAACCGGCCCGACGCACTAGAGAGGCCAATCGGCAGCGTGCCCACTTCAACGCAGATGCAAACCATCGCGGTGGTGGGCGCCGGCGCGTGGGGCACGGCGCTTGCCATCCAGCTCGCGCGCAACGGCCATCGCGTGCTGTTGTGGGGTCGGCGCCGCGAACGCATCGAAGCCTTAATCGCGCACCGCTGCAATGCGCATTATCTGCCGAATGTAACGTTGCCGAAGGAGCTGAAGCCCTGCTGGGAGCTGGCGGCGGCACTCGCGCCGGCATCGATGGTATTGCTTGCGGTGCCAAGCGCGGCGTTTCGGCAGACCTTGCGGGATATCGCCGCACACTCGCCGGGCGCCGGCCGTTTACTGTGGGCGACCAAGGGGCTGGAAACGCGCTCGGGCAAGTTGTTGCACGAGGTCGTCGGCGAGGAGCTAAGTGTGGGTTGGCGGACAGGCCTGGTGTCGGGGCCGTCGTTTGCGGCGGAGGTCGCGCGCGGTTTGCCGACCGCGGTAACCGTGGCCGCGGAGGATAATGAATTCGCGCGCCAGGCGGCGGCTTTGCTGCATAACGATACGTTTCGAGTCTACACCAGTACCGATGTGGTGGGTGTCGAACTGGGCGGCTCGCTCAAGAACGTATTGGCGATCGCGGCCGGGATATCGGACGGCCTCGGTTTTGGCTCGAACGCGCGCGCGGCGCTGGTTACGCGCGGCTTGACCGAAATGTTGCGCTTAAGCGAACGTAGCGGCGCTCAGCGGGACACGCTGATCGGTCTGTCGGGGCTGGGCGATCTGCTGCTGACCAGCACCGACGATCAGTCCCGCAATCGGCGGCTGGGGCTGGCGCTGGGACGCGGTAAGGCGCCGGAGGCCGCGCTCAAAGAGGTTGATCGGACCGTCGAAGGGTTTGCCACCGCCAGCGTCATCATGCAGTTGGCGCGCGCCCTGAATGTGGAGATGCCCATTTGCGAGCAGGTCGCTCGCGTCTTGTTCGAGAGACTGGGCCCGCGCGCGGCGGTGATGGAATTGATGAGCCGGGAGCGCAAGATGGAGATTCGCTAGCACGGCATCGAACACCAGTACTGCTACGTTCGGCGATCTGGACGGGTGCTCTCGCCTTCAACCCCGAAGGCTGGGGTCAAACGCGCCTGAGAACCCGCATTGCCGCCAGGCTTCGAATAGTACGATGGCGACGGCGTTCGCCAGATTCATGCTGCGGCTATCGACCACCATCGGAATCCGCAGCCGCCGCTCGGGCGGCTGGTTCGCGATCATTTGGACAGGCAGTCCCCGCGTCTCGGGCCCGAACAGAAAGGCGTCCCCGGCGGAAAAGCGGACATTGCTGTAAAGGTTGCGGCCTTTGGTGGAGCAGGCAAACAGGCGTAACGGGCGCATAGTCTGGGTAAACTCATGCATGCTGCGATAGACCCTGATGTTGACAGTGTCGCGATAGTCCAGCCCGGCGCGCTTGAGCCGTCTGTCATCGAGTTCGAAGCCCAGCGGCTCGATTAAACAGTGCACTGCCGGCATTCGCGCACAGGCGCATAATGTTGCCGGTGTTGGGCGGAATTTCCGGTTCGAACAATACAATATGAAACATTATTGCTGTCGTGGCAGATAACGCCGCATCGTCACTGGCAATCGAGTTCTGCGGGCTGAAGTTCGCCACGCCGCTGGTATTGCTGTCAGGCTGCGTGGGCTTTGGCGATGAATATACGCGCGTCGAGGGCTACTCCAATCACGATGTCGGCGCGGTGTGTCTCAAAGGCACTACACTCAACGCCAGGCTTGGCAACCGTCCGCATCGGATTTTCGAGACGCCGATGGGCATGCTGAACGCCATCGGGTTGCAGAATCCCGGCGCCGAGACAGTGGTCAGTGATATTCTGCCGGGCCTGGATTTCAGCGAGACGCGCTACATCGCCAACGTTTCGGGCTCGACCATAGAAGAATACGTCGAAGTCACGCGACGATACGATGACTCACGAATCGACGCCATCGAGATCAACATTTCCTGCCCCAACGTCAAGGCAGGCGGCGTTGAGTTCGGCAACGTCCCGAGCATGTCCGCCAGAGTGGTAGCCGCCTGCCGCGCGGTCACGAAAAAACCGCTGATTACCAAGCTGTCTCCCAACCAGACGGACATCGCGGAGAACGCGCGCCTGTGCATCGAGGCCGGCACCGATGCGTTCGCCGCCATTAACACGCTGGTCGGGATGGCGGTGGATATCCATTCGCGCCGCGCGGTGATCGGCAATAACAAGGGCGGTTTGTCGGGCCCGGCGATCAAGCCGATCGCGCTGGCGAAGGTGCATGCGGTTTATCAGGTTGCAAAAAGGCACGGTGTCCCGATCATAGGTCAGGGCGGCGTCGCCTCGGCAGACGATGCCATCGAGTTCATGCTGGCGGGCGCCAGCGCCGTGGGCGTGGGTACCGCACTTTTCTACGATCCGCTCGTGTGCGGCAAGATCAACGCCGGCATTACCGACTATCTGGACCGGCACGGCCTGGCGAACGCCGCGGCGCTTACTGGTGGGTTAATACTGAACGGTTGAGGCCGGTTCGATTGCTCGGCAATTCGATCATCACTAGCGATTAATCCTCGATGCCGGGGTAAAGGCTCAGTTCCTTGATCTTGCGCGTCAGCGTATTGCGCCCCCAGCCAAGCAGGCGCGCAGCCGCCTGCCGCCTGCCGCCTGATTTTTTCATGGCCGCCTCGATCATGACCGTTTCGAACGCGGGAACCGCAAGCGATAACAGTGGCTTATTGCCGGTGGCGAGTTGTTGTTCCGCCCACAGTTGCAAACCCTCCTGCCATGCCGGGTGCGTGGAGGATGACGGCGCGGTCTCACGCAATTCACGCGGCAGGTCGGCCATGAGGATTTCCCGGCCTGAGGCCATGACGGTCAGCCAGCTGCAGGTGTTCTCCAGTTGCCGCACATTGCCCGGCCAGTCCATGGTGGCGAGATACGCGACGACTTCCTTGTTCAGTGTCTTGATATCGACCTTAAGCTGCTTTGCCGACTGGCGCATGAAATGGTTGAGCAGCAGCGGGATGTCCTCGCGACGCTCGCGCAACGCCGGCACGTGAATGCGGATGACGTTAAGACGATGGAACAGATCTTCACGAAAGCCGCCCTGCTGCACGCGATCTTCGAGGTTTTGATGGCTGGCCGCGATGATGCGCACGTCGGCCTTGATGGGGTTGTGCCCGCCCACCCGGTAGAACTCGCCATTGGACAGCACGCGCAACAGCCTCGTTTGCAACTGCAGCGGCATGTCGCCGATTTCGTCGAGAAACAGCGTACCGCCATGGGCCTGTTCGAAGCGGCCGCGACGCTGCGCCACCGCGCCGGTGAAGGCGCCTTTTTCGTGTCCGAACAGCTCCGATTCCAGCAATTCACGCGGAATTGCGGCGGTGTTCAGCGCGATGAAAGGTTTGTCCGCGCGCGGACTGTGCCGGTACAGGGCGTGCGCGACCAGCTCCTTGCCCGTGCCGGAGTCGCCGCTGATCAGGACGGTGATGTTGGAGCGCGACAGACGCCCGATCGCGCGAAATACTTCCTGCATGGCGTAAGCTTCGCCAATTATCTCTGATGGCGGGAGCGTTTCAAGCACATGCGGGCTCGCGTTCTCGCGCCGTGATCGGCACGCTCGCTCGGCCAGCGCGACCGCCGCGGCAATGTCGAACGGCTTGGGCAGATAATCGAAGGCGCCTTCCTGATAAGCCGTAACGGTGCTGTCCAGATCGGAGTGCGCGGTCATGATGATGACCGGCAGATCCGGATGCTCACGCCGCGCCAGACTCAGTAATTCTATGCCGTCAATGCCGGGCATGCGGACGTCGGTGATAAGCGCGTCGGGCGCATCCCCGCGCAGCGCATCGATGGCGTCCGCCGCGGATTCGAACGACCGCACATCGATATTCGCCTTGCGCAGCGCACGCTCCAGCACCCAGCGGATGGAGCTGTCATCGTCGATCACCCACACCCGGTTCACGGCGGCCATGAAACGGTCTTCGTAATCTCATAATCCAGCGGCAGCAGGATGGTAAATTCCGTGCATCCGGTGCGCGACTCGCATTCAATGGCGCCATCGTGCTGGCTGATCAGGTGCTGGGCGATCGAGAGGCCCAGGCCGGCGCCCTCGGCGCGACTGGTGATCATCGGAAAAAATATCTGCTCCCGTATCTCTGGCGGAATGCCAGGTCCGTTATCGACGATGTCGATCTTGACCGCGAGGCGGTGGCGCTGTTGATTGAATGTTCGCTGGCGGGCGATGCGGGTTCGCAGAAGAATGACACCGGCCTGGCCGACCGCCTGCAGGGCGTTACGCGCGATGTTGAGCGCCGCCTGCACCAGCAGGTCGCGGTCACCGCGCATAAAGGGAATGCTGGGATCGTAGTCGTGTTCGATCCTCACGGCGCGTGGCGCCTCGGCGGCCAGCAGGCCGCGTACGTGCTCCAGCACCTCGTGGATGCACATGACCGCCATCTGCGGGCGGCTGTTCGGCCCCAGAATCCGGTCCATCAGTTTGCGCAGGCGATCCGCCTCGCGAATTATGATACGGGTATATTCGCGCAGTTCGGGATCGTCCAGTTCCAGCTGCAGTAATTGTGCGGCGCCCCTGAGCCCGCCTAACGGATTTTTGACCTCGTGCGCCAGCGCCCGCAGCATGGCCTGCGTGGCTTTCTGCTGACGCAGTAAATGCTCCTCTCTGAGCATTCGCAGTTGCCGGTTCAACTCCACCAGCTCCAGTACCAGCCCTGGCGCGTGGCCGCGCTCGGAGATCGGGGTGACGGTGCAGCTCGCGACCAGGTCGCAATTGCCCGGTAAATTGATGCTGATCTCCCGCTCTGTATACGCACCGCCTGTGTGCGCGGCTTTGCGTAGCCCCTCAATCAGATGATCGGCGTGCGGCAGCAGTTTGCCCAGGCACATGCCGTGCGCACGGTCAGCGCTGGTGTCCAGCAGTGTTTCGGCGGCAGGGTTAAGATAGTGTACGCGGAGCTCCAGATCGGTCATCAGCACGGCCGTCGTGAGATTTTCCAGTGCAGTGACGGCCTCCGCGTGCTTCATGGGCTATCGTCCAGCAAAAACCAGACCAGTAAAACGGGGCGGCACAGGAAAGTTTATCGACATAAATTAATTTGGTAATCAGTAGCATAGGGAGACCACGAACTACGTGACTCGTCAATTTAAGGCGCCTTCTGAAGCAGCCGCACCAAAACGATGCGAAGAATAGAATGCTGCAGGTCATGGGGCAGTGCAACGGCTCACTGGTTTTGCGGGCAAGAGGCGGGGCGGTAACTTTAACCGCCGGCCATAAAAAACGCCCCATTCAAGGGGCGTTTTTTGCGATCGTTGCTCGAGGCGGAAATTTTACATGCTGTAGTACATGTCGAATTCAATCGGATGCGTGGTCATGCGCAGCCGGGTTACTTCCTCCATTTTGAGTTCGATATAAGCATCGATCAGGTCGTCCGTAAACACCCCCCCCGTGGTAAGAAACTCGCGATCCTCGTCCAGCGCGGTCAATGCCTGATCCAGTGCGTAGCAAACCGTCGGCACTTTTTTCCCTTCCTCCGGCGGCAGGTCGTAAAGATTCTTGTCCAGCGGTTCGCCGGGGTGAATCTTGTTCTGGATACCGTCAAGTCCGGCCAGCATCATGGATGCAAAGGTAAAATAGGGATTTCCGGACGCATCGGGGAAGCGCACCTCTAGGCGCCTGGCCTTGGGGCTGGACACATGCGGTATGCGAATCGACGCGGAACGATTGCGCGCCGAATACGCCAGCATCGTCGGCGCCTCGAAGTGCGGTACCAGGCGTTTGTAGCTGTTGGTGCTGGCATTGGTGAAGGCATTCAGAGCGCGCGCGTGCTTGATGACGCCACCGATATAAAAAAGCGCCAGCTCGGAGAGACCGGCGTATTCGTCGCCCGCGAACTGATTTTCGCCATTCTTGCTGAGCGACTGATGGACGTGCATGCCGCTGCCGTTGTCGCCCACCAGCGGCTTAGGCATGAAGGTGACGGTTTTGCCGTGATTGTGCGCCACGTTCTGGATCACATACTTCATGGCCTGCATATCGTCGGCGCGTTTGACCAGGGTGTTGAAGCGGGTACCGATCTCGCACTGGCCGGCGGTGGCGACCTCGTGATGGTGTACTTCTGTCTCGATTCCGATCTCGTCCAGCACCAGGCACATGGCGGAGCGGAGGTCTTGCAGGGAATCGACCGGCGGCACCGGAAAGTAACCGCCCTTGACCGTCGGCCGGTGTCCGGGATTGCCGCCGTCGAACATTTTATCCGAGTTCCACGATGACTCGTCGGCGTCGATTTCGTAGAACGCCCGGTTTATAGAGGCCGACCAGCGCACGTCATCGAACACGAAGAATTCCGGCTCCGGGCCGAAATAGGCGGTATCGGCTATGCCGGTTGACCGCATGTATTCTTCCGCGCGTTTGGCCACCGTGCGCGGGTCGCGTTCGTACCCCTGCATGGTGCTGGGCTCTATGACGTCGCAGCGCAAAACCGCGGTTGGATCGCTGAAGAAAGGATCCATGAATACTGAGTCAGCGTCTGGCATCAAAATCATGTCGGAGTCATTGATGCCTTTCCAGCCCGCGATGCTCGATCCATCGAACATCTTGCCGTCTTCAAACGCATCCTCGTCCATCGCGCGGGCGGGTACGGATACGTGTTGTTCCTTGCCTTTGGTATCGGTAAATCGCAAATCGACGTATTTCACGCCTTTGTCCTTGATCATCTTGATTACTTCACTAGCGGACATTAATCCTCCTTATCATTAAACGAATGCGTGACGACGAATCAGGTATAAATCTACGAAGGAGCATGGCCCGCTGGAGCAGAATCCATGCCACGTGGTAACCAGTTGAAATCGCGACGTTACTGGATCGAGCTTAGCTTAATTGCCACCGTTTCGCACAATGATTGTGCCTTTCGGCGGCGCGCGCACCATAGAAGAGCGATCGGGCCAGCCACGAGCCACGGCATCAGGCTCTCAAACTGGATGATAGCCGCAATCACCGCGCCCGGGTGTACGCTTACGGCAGAACCAGTTGCAACTCATACGCCGTACGGCGGCAATGAAGATTTGCCGAACTTAGTGATACTCCGACGGGTCGTCTCTCATCGAAGTTACAATCGCGCGCGATCCTGTGTAGTTGCGCAAGGTCACCAACGCATGCTCGCTGCCGGTCTCCTGCCATAGGTCCATTGCTTCGATCGGCGAAAGACAAGGCGCACCCTGCTGCTCGCGCATGCTGTGAAGAATATCCACCAACATGACAAAAGTGCACGAGAGGTCACAATAAAGTCGCGCGGCCGTGTGGTTAAGGGTTTCAGCCAGCAGCCGGTAGGCGTTACAGCCCAATTGTACGAAGTAACTGATGCTTATGAGTCGCTTGCGGGCAAGGTGCGGGAAGAGGCCAGCGAATAACAGGCAGTGGTCTCCTACTTCCCGCAGGCGTTCCTTGCGGGCCGCATCTCTCGACTCAAGGCCACGCAGATACTCTAGCGCGACAACGCGTTCGAGAAGGTCGGTCTGTGCGCAACCGCGTGCCAGCAGGAAGACCAGATAACTTTCGAGTTCCTCGTTAAGTCTGCGTGACATGTTCGCGGATGCCTTTCGCACCAAGGATTGCCATTGCGCTGTGCTAGTGGGTTCCAGAATCAAGTCGGCCATCGTGGTTTACCTCATAAGGCGCCCGCGGAACTGACGCATATTTCTTGCCGGGGCGGCACGCAGCGTTGGCGTGCGGCGACGAACGGAATCGCAACCACCGATTCACAATGGGTCACTGTTTCCTTTTAGTCAATATCCAATTCCATAGAATTATGAACACGTTGTAATTGACCCATGGTCTCGTGCCGGAGATCCGATCGCGCTTGCAGACTATACGTGCGGTTTATGAGGGCGATGGCGTTGCCCATAAGCGTCAGTTTTCGCCTTTTTTGTCGGTAAGCTGTCTTATGGGATCTGGCGATTAACCGCTCTTTATCATCTCGACGCAACATTTCATTTCTTAAGTAACTGTATGTGAATGATTTTATTCCTCGCGATTACAACAAGAGCGCTGTTGGCATGCGCCCTGCGCTGGTTTCCCGTGCACGACTCTCACGGATGGTGAAACAACAATTGGGGAATCGGCAAATAAAAAATTAGTCCATGGAAGGATTCATAAGCGCTGTAAAAGCTCAGGTCAGTCGGGCGAGGTAAGGAGCGAAGTGGCCGGATGCCGATTCGCACTATTGGAACAAGGGAGCGCAGGATCGTCGGCTCGGATGCTATACGCGGGGGATGGTTCCAGCCGGCAAGGGAAGCCGGCGGCGCAGGAAGCGCGTTGACAGGGACGTCGCTCACGCCTCTCCTGCGCCAGGCGAGAACGAATGGACGCATAAGGCTCCTGACACGGAAGTTTTTGCATTCGCAGGGATATTTTTCGACAGGGAAGTCGATATTTTTTGCCTCCCGCTTTTTAGTTAAAGCCCCGTAATCCGTCTCACCTTCGTTTATCGATTCCCGACCATCATTACTTCGTTCTGGTGGCATCCGCGCCCCATCGATATACTTGCGCGCACTTCCAGTGTTTTTAAGCAGGCGTGCCTTCCCAAGCTCCAAAAACCTTCCAGGGCCTGATTCTGACATTACAGAATTACTGGGCCAGCCAAGCCTGTGTGCTGCTCCAGCCTTACGATATGGAGGTCGGGGCAGGCACGTTTCATCCCGCAACTTTTTTGCGCGCTATCGGCCCCGAGCCGTGGCGCGCCGCCTACGTACAGCCATCCCGCCGACCCACCGATGGGCGTTATGGACAGAACCCAAATCGCCTACAGCATTACTATCAGTTCCAGGTCATCCTTAAGCCGTCGCCACTCGCGATCCAGACGCTTTATCTGGATTCTCTGCGCGCACTGAGTATTGATCCGCTGATACACGATATCCGATTCGTAGAAGACAACTGGGAGTCACCAACCCTGGGCGCCTGGGGTTTGGGCTGGGAGGTTTGGCTGGACGGGATGGAAATTACCCAATTTACCTACTTTCAGCAGGTCGGCGGGCTG
>JACCYU010000005.1 GCA_013696315.1 Gammaproteobacteria bacterium
TTCGCCAAGCGCCTGAAGACACTCAAAGGCCTCACGCCCTACGAGTACATCTGCAAAATATGGACACAACAACCCGATCGATTCAAACTCGATCCAACCCACCATATGCCGGGACTAAACAGCTAGCACCAGCCCCACGGCGGGATGGCATGCGGATCTGCCCACAAACCCGCTCTGGCTTGGCGCGCGTTGCCGCAGACGCACGTTCGACTTATTCGGCGTATCTGTTTTTGCCGTGCCCTGGTGGCGGGGAGTTGCTAAAGTATGCCGAGAAGCAGTCGAACCTTGGGGGTATTAATGGGGGCATCCTTAAAAAGAGGCGCGCCGCTTTTAGACTGAAATCAATGAGTTATGCATTAAATGTTATTGAACCCATAGCCACCACATCCTAGCCGGTAGAATCGTCACCTGGCGCAATAGGTATTCCATCATGAATGCAGACAGGATTGATCAGCGGCGCGAAGGTGCCAGACTGATTGCGGAGCGGTGCCGGCAACTGGCTCGAGAGTTCGATGTGGACCTGAAGAGCATCGACTGGAAGGAATCGCTCGACGACGAAGCAGCCAGCACGTTCACGCTGATTCTTGGAATCGAATCGGAGTCCGACGAGATCCAACTGGCCGACAGCGAACTTCGCTCTTATGCCGGTGGAAAAAATACGGATGGTACGGATGCGAAACTGGAGACCGCGCTGAACAAGCGTTATTAGCTGGTGCTATTCGGTGGCCGCTGGCGCATCCCGGTAGCCAGCCGCTACGGCGCGTTGCTTTTTATCTGCGACTCGTAATAATCGCTTCGTAAACACAATTCGGCCCCGCCAGCAAAGCTGAACGGGGCCGAAACGGAATCGCGAATTTAGCGTTCCGCGTACTGCATCGGCTAAAGCTTACTCCTGCTGGGCGGCGGCGTTGAATTCTTCCTCGCTGATCAGGCCATCCGCGTCGCTGTCTATGCGATCGTAGTCGTCGGAAAGCACCGGAAATTCCGCGCCTTCATCCAGGCTGATCACACCATCACCGTCCGTGTCGGCGTCGTCGAATTCAGCGCCCGAAAGGAGATTCGTGGTGGCGGCCCGGTATTCGGTGGGGCTGACGTTTCCGTCGGCGTCAGCGTCCACTGTGCTATACACTTCTCTCAGCGACACCGGCATGGATGCCGCCTCGCGCTCACTGATTACGCCGTCGCCATTGACATCGACTTCATCGAAGTCCAGCGGGGCGACGTTGCTGATCACGGCCGCGTATTCATTCGGGTCGATGCCGCCGCTGTCGTTGGTGTCGATGCGAGAGAAGCTCGCCGCCAACTGATCGTTGGCCTGGGCCTCCTGTTTGCTGATGACACCGTCCCCGTCTTCGTCGAAGCGGTTCTGGGCGCCGGCGAATGGATTATCGATGGATTCCATTTGCGCGCAACCGGATACGAATACCAGTGCCGCTACGATGGGTACAACTCTTTTCATGTAAGCCTCCTGAAGATTATTTTGACGATCAGAATGCGGTTGCTGGTGCCGTAGAGTGCGCGATGCAAGCCGCGGCGCAGTTGAAGTATTGTACAAACGTTATTGCCATTGCAACCCGGCGAGTCGTCCGTGCGCGTCGAGTCAAAAGTTAAATCGCAAACCCAGATGAATATCATCATCCAGCTCGTAATCGCCGCTGTCTTCCAGATCGGCTTCCAGCAGCCGGTAACCGAAGAAGCCGGTCAGGTTGGGCACGAATTCGGCTTCCAGGCGGACGATAAAATCTTGCATGTCATCGGCCTCGCCAAAGCTGAGAATTTCCGGGGCGTAATAGTACTGCGCGCTTACGAACGCCGGGATACCGGTTATTTGAGTGTCTATGGCGTACCTCGCCTTGCCGCCAATGGCAACGGTCGTGAAACTATCGTCCAGAAAATCCAACGTCGCTAAGTAAAGTTTTGGGCCCGCCGTAATTACCAATGGGGACATTGCACCGGGCATACCGGAGAATTCCAGGCCGAGCGTGCCGAGTAGATCGTCTTCCTGGTTGGTAAAAACCTCCGCCGCCAGGTTCCCGGTACTCAAACCGATCAGGTCCGCGCCCGTGGCGTAGCGGCCCTGAATCGCTTCATCGGCAATGTACAATTCCGCTTCATCAGCATGCGCGCTTACGCTGATGCCCACTAACGCCAACGCCAGCCAACTTCTTGAACGCATCTCAAATCCCCTGCTGATAGGTGGTCCGCCACCCACGCGTAAGCGAGTTACAAGGGCATGTAGCGCGGATTTTTCGAAAAATTTCATAAAAGAGCGGTAAACGTGCCATGTGTCGATGTGGTCAAATTGCCGCAATCATGGCGCAAAAGCAACGATTGGGAGAGTACGCTATCAAAATCGGAAGTCAAGCATTTATCCGCGGGCAAGTGCACGAACCTTAGTAAAATGTTCAGGGCCTTAAAACCTTACCCTGTTTTGAACTTTGTCTACCAGAATCACATGCCTTGCTAATCGTGGCCATACCTGAACAGGCGTGGGCCGCGCGGCGGTTGTCTGGCCGCCAGCCATTCAACTTAAACGAAGTGAACCACCCGTGAATGTCATGTGCTTCGCGACCGCGCCTAAAGGTCTGGAGGCGTTGCTGGCCGACGAACTGCGCGCGTTCGGCGCGGCGGATGTGCGTGAAGGTCGCGCCGGTGTAGCGTTCAGCGGACCGCTGGAAGTCGCCTATCGCGCGTGTCTGTGGTCGCGACTTGCCAGCCGGCTGCTGCTGGAGCTGGATCGGTTCGACGCCTCCGATCCGCAGGCGTTGTACGCAGGTGCGGCGGCCATCCGCTGGGATGAACACCTCTCGTCTATCGACACCTTCGCGGTGGATTTCAGCGCCGCGCGTTCCGCGATCACCCACACGCATTACGGCGCGCTCAAGGTCAAGGACGCCGTGGCCGATCAGTTCCGCGCGCGCTGTGGCACGCGGCCTTCGGTTAGACTCGAGCGGCCTGATGTGCGGATCAACGTGCATCTCTTCAACAACGAGGCTGTGGTATCGCTCGATCTGGCCGGCGAGAGTCTGCACCGGCGCGGCTATCGCAGCGAACAGGGCGCGGCCCCGCTGAAGGAGAACCTGGCGGCCGCCATTCTGCTGCGCGCGGGCTGGCCGGAGCTGGCCGCGCGGAGTGCGCCACTGGTGGACCCCATGTGCGGAGCGGGCACTTTGCCGATCGAGGCCGCGTTGATGGCGGGCGATATCGCGCCCGGCCTCACACGCGAGTATTACGGTTTCAGCCGCTGGCGTCAGCACGACGAGAGCGCGTGGGCGGCGCTGCTGCAGGAAGCGCGTGCGCGTCGGGAGGCGGGGCTCACGCTGCTGCCAACGGTGCGTGGGTCGGATGAGGATGCGCACGCCGTAACCCTGGCGCGGCGCAACGTCGTGCGCGCCGGACTCGAACATCATGTCGAAATCGAACGGCGCGCCTTGCAGGATGGCCAACGGGTGCAACCCGCGGTGCCCGGCCTCGTGGTGGCGAACCCGCCTTATGGCGAACGGCTCGGTGACAGCGCCTCGCTGCCCGCCCGTTATCGTGCGCTGGGTGTGGCGTTAAAGCGAAATTTTCCGGGCTGGCGCGCCGCGATCTTCACCGGCAATCCGGTCTGCGGCCAGCACCTGGGGTTGCGCGCACACAAGGTCCATAAACTGTTCAATGGCGCGATGCCGTGCGAACTGCTGCACGTGGCGCTGCACGAGAATGCGTCGCCGATTGCTGCGACACGCGCGGACAGCGCATCCGGGCTAGCCAATCGCCTGCGCAAGAACGCGCGGAATCTGAAGCGCTGGCGTGAGCGTGAAGGCATCGTCTGTTATCGCCTCTACGACGCCGATCTGCCGGATTACAACCTCGCCATCGACATCTATCGGAACGACCTTACCTGGGCG
>JACCYU010000006.1 GCA_013696315.1 Gammaproteobacteria bacterium
GCGCAAGGCGGCGCGGGCCGGACGCCCGGCCAGATTCGAGCCGGCGCAGCGCGCGGCGCTGATGGCAAGCCTTAAGGCCGGTGCGCTGGCCGCCGGGTACGGGACGGATGTGTGGACGCTCAAGCGGGTCGGCCGTCTGCTCCGGGAGCAAACTGGCATTCGGTACTCGGAGTCCGGCGTCTGGCACGTGCTTTCACGGCTGGGATTTTCCTGCCAACGCCCCCGTGGGCCGGGCGCTTGAACGTGACGAGGCAGCCATTAAGCACTGGCGGCGCCGGCGCTAAAAAAAAACGCCACAGCAAGCGGGCGAAGCATAGTGTTTATCGACGCGAGTGGGATCAGCGAGCGCCCCCACCGGGTGCGTACCTGGGCGCCGTGCGGCGCGACGCCGGTGTTGCAGTTGCATTTCAATTGGCATCAGCTCGCAGTCATCGCCGGGCTCACCTGCTGGAACTTTTACTTCAAGCTGATCCCTGGCACGATCCGCGGGCCGCAGGTCGTGGCGTTCCTCAAACAACTGCGCGCCCAACTCAAGCGCAAGTTGACTCATCATCTGGGACGGACTGCCGGCGCACCGCAGCCGCCTGGTCGCTGATTACGTCGGCGCGACCCACGGCGCCATGCAGCTGGCACGCCTCCCGGCCTACGCGCCGGAACTCAACCCCGTCGAATACCTGTGGGCGCATTGGAAGCAACATGAGTTGGCGAACTTCTGTCCCAAGAACTTCGCCGAACTTTCCCAGTTCGCACGCAACCGCCTGCGCCGCTCGCAACGTCGACCCCGTATCGTCGCGGCCTGCTGGCGCCAGGCACAGTTGACCTTTTGATGTCATCCTATTATTCAAGACTCAATAGTTGCGCGGCCAACCTCTTGGCGCGCTGCCGTGTTCGACTCCACAGCGCCACGACTTCTACAGTCGGCAAGCGGACAAAAGCCTGTGCGTGACCTGTCCCTTCCTCTTCCGCACTGAGGATCCCGACACGCGGCTCGGTAGCCATATGGGTTTTGCCTATGCTGACCATGAGGCTTTTCTGAGTAGGCTAACGATCCATTTACCGACCTGCTGTCCACTTCCACACACTCGCCGCCATTGTAATTCCGCCGCCGCTGGTGCAGAACACGACCACCTGCCCTGGCCTCGGGCCGCGTCCCTGCGCAATCGCGTCGTCCAGCGCCATGACCACGCACGGCGAGCCGGTATAGCCCCACTTGTCCATCACCCAATGTGTCTTAGAGAGCGGCTGGCCGAGGGTTTCCATCATCTGCTCGATAGTGCGGAGATTGAGCTGGGTGAATAGGTACAGTTCAACATCGTCGAACGTCAGCCCGGTCTTCTCGAGCGCACCCTGAATCAGCTTGGGCCAGTAATCGGCGTTGAAGGTCTTGGGGAGTTTTTTGACGAACTCCACTTTGGGCGGGCCGTAGGTTTGCAGGTTCTCCGGCGTGCACGGGCGGAAAGTCCCGCCGCTATAGATGCCAAGCGCATCGTGGAAACTACCGACCGCGAGGAGGTTGCTGCCCAGCCAGCCCGGCGCATCGCCCACGCCCAGCACCGCCGCGCCGGCACCGTCAGCAAACAGATTCGCTGTCTTCTTGTCCTTCACGTCAATAAAGCGGCTGATGCCATACCCGCCCGCAACGAGCACGTAGCGCGCCTTCGGCTCAGTGAGCAGATAGCGCGCGCCCTGATCGAGCGCCGTTACCCAGCCCGCGCACGCGCTGTTCACGTCGTAACAGCCTGCCTGCGCCGCGCCGATCGTGTGCTGCACCACCACCGACGTGGGCGGGGAGAGATAATCGGGCGTGTCGGTGGAGACGATGAGCAGGTCGAGGTCTTGTGCTGTGATGCCCGCGCGTTCCATCGCGCGTTCCGCGGCCTGCACAATCAAATCGGATGTGGTCTGCTCGGGGGCCATCCAGCGCCGCGCGCGGATGCCGACGTTGGCGATAAGCCACTCGCTGGTGGATTCGCCCATCAGAGTGTCCACTTCCGCGTTAGTGACGACGCGCTCCGGGACGTAACTGCCGCTGCTGAGGAGTTGAGGATGTTTCATGTCATTTCTCGCTTGGCTCAGAATGTCGGCGGCGATCCGCGATGCTGGCGCGGATTGCAAATGTCAGCGATCGTTGGCCGAGTTAATTTGTTGAATCTACTATCGAGCTCCGTTCCGCGCTGAGTTGGATCGTCCGGCGGTAGAGGATATCTGGCTTGCGCTGGACCAGAACCAGCCGCTGGGCAACGCGCGGTTTTATGCGAACATAGATAAGGTGACGTGGTTGCGGCGGCCAGCCAGACCGCGCAGGAGACCGCGTCTTGAGGACGCTGCCGGCACTGCCTCTTCAGAAGGACAGAGAGCGCTTGCCCTGTGAGAGTAATCGAGCCTGGCCCCTTTAATTGTCAGAGCTAATGATATGTTGAAACAGCATAAAAATGCTTTTCTAGAGGCTATTAAGGAATTTGGGCTTGACCCGACCCTATTCCAAGCTGAAGAAACAAATCCGCCAATCAATCCTAGTAACATTCTAGAACTTAAAACACCAATTTTTACTATTAAGCTGAAGCACACGTCCTTCATGTTTAGCGTTAGATATATAAACTATAACTTTGATGTCTTTGTTTATAAGTTCACATTTTTTGCACCGGAATATATTGAAGCAGACTGGAGTAGCCAAATATATGGTTTTGAAAAACTACTTGAACATTTTGATCGCTGGCTCAGGTTTCATGCTAGCGCATTTATACAAGAGCAGCAGCTACCAGACCTTTGGTCACAGATAGAAATATACAAATTTTTCGTACACGATTCTGCCATCACCGAGAAAACCACTTCTGGTTTTTCTGAAGAAGAAAAGAAGAATTTACACCGTTCAATAAAAGAATTTCGTTCATTAGTGCTAGAGAATTTTGATCCGTCTCAAGAACAGGTCGAATTTATAGGCGATCAATTGGATTACTTAGCAAGCGCAATTGACAGGCTGAACCGTCTTGATTGGCGAGCGGTTGCCCTTTCGACGATGATAAGTATTGCTACTAACTTGGGTGTCGATACAGAAGGGGGGCAGTTTTTATTTAAGCTATCTAAGCAAGCTTTTCAATTAGCAATTAAATCGTTGCAATAGGAAGGAATTAAAGAAGCCAGGCTCGATATAGTCCGGTGCTGCGAAGCCGCCATGCCCCGCCAACCCCGATTCCACCTGGATGGTGTGCCGCTGCATATCGCGCAGCGTGGCCATATGCACCTGTTATAAGAAAGCCGCGGCGGTACCGCGACTCATCATCTCCCTAGGGCGGCGTTACGTACAGTACATCAACCGCAGCTATCGGCGCACCGGCACCTTGTGGGATCGCGGTTACCAATCCTCGCTGGTGCAGGCCGAGTCCTACTTGCTTGCCTGCCAGCGGTACGTTGAACTCAACCCCGTCCGCACGGCGATGGTGGAAGACCCGGCACATTACCGCTGGACTAGTTACCGAGCCAACGCGCTGGGGCAAGCGGGTAGCAGGCTCAAAACCCCACGCGGTCTATCGGTCACTCGAGCAGAGCGATCAGGCGAGGCAGGCGGCTTACCGAGCTCTGTTCCGCGCTGAGTTGGACCGTCCTGCCATAGAGGGTATCCGGCTTGCGCTGAACCAGAACCACAGAACCAGCCGCTGGGCAACGAGCGGTTTTATGCGAAGATAGAGAAAATGACGGCGTCGCGGCGGGCAGCTAGGCCGCGCGGGAGGCCGCGTCTTGAGGACGATGCCGGCACTGCCTCTTCAGAAAGACATAGAGAGCTTGCGCGGTGAGAAAAATCGAGCCTGGCCCCTTTAATTCTCTCCGGCCCCTTGAACTTTTTCCATTTGGAGGTACCGATCTATGCTCCGCACCCTCGGCCGATGTCTACGCCAGCGGCGCCAGCGAAACCCTCCTTGGCCGCCTGATGGGCGACGGCGGAGGCCATTCATCTCGACTCAGCGAGTCATCACCCAGCGGCCGGGCTTCGACTGGAATGGCCGTATCGCGGTGAAGGGATTCTTCATGCGTCGCTTTTCGGGCTGGTGTCGCTGGGGAACATGCGCGACACGCCGGAGGTGGCGCAGGGTCAAGCTGAACCGGGCGTTTGACACGGCTGGGTCTTCGGTGCTGGCGATGCCTTCACCGTCCCGCCGCGGTGCTCACGCCTCGTGGGTCTCGCATCTTATCGGCTGCTCGCCTCCGAAACATGCGACGCTTCCGGGAGAGCGGGCTCGTACCGCGGCTTGAGCCACAAACCCAGCACGAACCAAGCTAGCGTTACAGCTCCAACACTGAAGATGACGTCGCCAGGAACGCGTATCCACACCAGAAGATCAATCAGCGGCTGCTGCATGAATTCAGCCGAGCGCGCGTACCAGTAGCCGTGGTCGATTGCCGCCAGCAGCTGCAGGGTACCGATCGGCAGCAGGGTCATCACGCCCATTAGGGCCAAGCCGATATTGAAAGACCAGAAGCTGGTCTGGAGCAATCGCTCGCTCCAGATGTGGTCCGGTTTGAGGCCCCGCAGGCAGAACAGAACGAGCCCGATGCCCAGCATCCCGTACACGCCGAAAAGAGCGGTATGGGCGTGCAACGGCGTCAGATTGAGCCCTTGCATGTAGTACAGCGACAGCGGCGGATTGATCAGGAAGCCGAGCAGTCCCGCCCCGGCTATGTTCCAGAAGGCGACCGCCAGAAAGAACATGACCGGCCAGCGATAACGCGCCATCCAGGGCGTCGCGTGGCCTTGCCTGTATCTTTCGTAAGCCTCAAAACCGATATACGCCAGCGGCACGACTTCAAGCGCGGAGAAGCTCGCGCCGAGCACGATCACCGCGGTGGGCGTGCCACTGAAATACAAATGGTGCAGAGTTCCAAGCACACCACCAGCCAGGAACACGATGGTAGCGAACAGCACCGCAACGGTCGCGATCCTTACCGGCAACAGACCGAGGCGGGTGAAAAGGATCGCGAGCACCGCGGTGGCGAAGACCTCGAAGAAGCCCTCGACCCATAGATGCACCAGCCACCACCGCCAGTATTCAACTGCCGAAATATGAGTGTGTTCGCCCCATACCAGGGCCGCGCCATAAAACAGGCCGATCGCCAACGTCGACAGGAACAGCAATCCCACGAGCGAGCGCGAGTCCGTATCGGCTCGCAGCGCGGGCCACAGCGCGCGGCCGACCAGCACCAGCCACAGCATCAGACCCATGAACAGGAACCATTGCCAGAAGCGGCCGGTATCGGCGTATTCCCATCCCTGGTGGCCGAACCAGAAATTATGCTCCAGCCCCAGCGTCTGCATCACCGCGAACCATTGCCCGGCGAACGCGCCGACGATGATGATCACCAGGCAGGTGAAAAGCACGTTCACCCCCAGTCGCTGATACTTAGGTTCGTGACCCGAAATGGCAGGTCCCATGTAGAGGCCCGTCGCCAGCCACGCCGTCGCAATCCAGAGAACCGCCAACTGGGTGTGCCAGGTGCGGGTGAGCGAATAGGGAAGCACCTCCGAGAGGTTCAGGCCGTAGAAGACCTGGCCCTCGACCTGGTAATGGGCAGTGATCGTGCCCAGCAAGAGCTGTAGAAGAAACATCCCCAACAAGACCCAGAAGTACTTCGCCGTGGCCTTCATCGATGGCGTGACCTGGACCTGCGACATCGGATCCGCGGCAGGCAACGCATAGGGTTCCTCTGCACGCCCCGCGGTGACGGCATGGTGCCAGCCGAGCAGGGCAATGCCCGCGAGCAGCAAGATGACACTGAACGCCGACCAAAGAAACAAGCTCGCGGGCGGCCGATTGCCCACCAGCGGCTCACCGGGCCAATTGTTGGTATAGGTAATGTCGCTTCCAGGACGCTCGGTGACGGTTGCCCATGCGGTCCACCAGAAGAAGGCGGTGAGCGCGCGCCGATGCTCGGCATCCGGCACGGTGTCGTTCTTCATGGCGTAGGCTTCACGCAGCTCGGCGGTGGCCGGGTCGTCGCCGAACAGGCTTTGATAATGGGTCGCGACGTTGGCGATGGCGGCGGTGCGGTCGCCATCCAGTGTGATCGTCTCGGTTTCTGGATCGTAGGTACTGTCCCGGATTCTCGTCTGAAGTCGGGCCTGCAATGTCGCCTGCTGTTCTTCCGACAATTCTGCGTAACGGGTGACCCCCGCCTCGCGCTGCGCCCACAGGTCGAGCACGCCCACAGCCTCTCGGTGCAGCCAGTCGGCGCTCCAGTCGGGCGCGACATAGCCACCGTGTCCCCAGATCGACCCCAGTTGCATCCCACCTATGGACTGCCAGACCTGGCGGCCCAACTCGATGTCGGCGCGCGTGTAAATTACCTGGTTATCAGTCGAGACCACCCGCTCGGGCATGGGAGGCGCTTCCCGGTAGATTTCACCGCCCGTCCACAGCAGGACGGCGAAGGAAGTGATGAGGAGGCTCGCCAGATAAAACCATAGTTTTCTGGTGCTGTTCATAACGAACCTATCGTTTGACCGATTGGACGAAATACCACCTTGCGTGGAATTCGATCATCGCCGTTGACTGCACCCCGGGTATGAGGTCACGTTGTCTGTTGAGGGTTCTGTAAGCGGATAACCCAAGCCTTGTACACGACTCTGAGGCTACGCTTCACTCACGCAAACCTTTTTGTCCGTACGGCAGTTTGAGTTAATCATCTCCAAAGCCAGTTGAGCGGCCTTGTATGACCCGCCCGCTTCACCAAGTGCTTTATTTGCTCCGCTCATCTCCCGCCGCATGTTTCGAGCATAAGCTTGATCCGTCAGCAGCCGCCCGATCTCGTCGGCGATCGGCATTGCTTGTACGTCTTTCTGGATGAATTCGCGCACCACGCTTTTGCCGGCGACGATGTTGGCGAGGCCGATGTGCTTGACGGTGACCAGCCGCCGCGCGATCCAGTAGCTCAGCCGCGATACTTTGTAGATGATTACCATCGGCGTGCCCATCAGCGCGATCTGCAAGGTAGCCGTACCGGAAGCGGTGACGATCGCGTCGCACACTAAAGTGACGTCGTAGAGGCTTTGATTTTCCAGGATCGTTATCGGCAGCGTGGCGTCATCCAGATAGCCTTCGATCAGGCTGCGATCCAGCCCTGGCGCCACTGGCAGTACGAATTGCGCGTCGGGGAAACGTGCACGCAGCAGGGTCGCGGTCTCTACCATCACCGGCATTAGCCGCGTGATTTCGCTCACGCGGCTACCGGGAAACAGCCCGATCGTTTTACTGTTCGAATCGAGTCCGAAATAACGCAGCGCCTCCGTGCGTGTCATCGTCGGCCGGGCTTCGTCCACCAGCGGATGGCCCACGAAACGCACTGGTACACCGGCCTCCTCGTAGAAGGGCGCCTCGAACGCGAATACCACCGCCATCATGTCCACCCGCCGGCCGATTTTTTTCACGCGCCCCGGCCGCCACGCCCACACCTGTGGGCTGACGTAATACAACACCTTCACACCCGCTTTCTTGGCCGTACCGGCGAGGCGTAAGTTAAATTCTGGATAATCGACCAGGATCAATAAGTCCGGCCGCCGCGTCGCGATGATGGCCTGCAGCTTGCGCAGCGCGGCCTTGATCTCGCGATAATGCTTGAGGATTTCGACGATGCCGACCACGGCGAGCCGGCTGGAGTCGACCAAAAGCTCCACGCCGGCCGCGCGCATGCGGCCGGCGCCCATGCCGTAGCAGCGCACGTCGGGGCGTAGTTCACGCACCGCGCGGACGAGATTCGCCGCGTGCAGATCGCCGGACGCCTCGCCGGCGACCAGCATGATGTCCGCGCCCGACGCTGGTTCAGCCAACGAGCGCCTCTTTGACCTCGTTGACGATGGCGCGGACCGCGGGTTCCTCAAGCTCCGGATACATGGGCAAGGACAGGCATTGCGCACTCACGCGTTCGGTGACCGGCAACTCCTGCGCGCGATATTGGCCGGTGAACGCGACCTGGCGGTGCAGCGGGATCGGGTAATAAATCGCGCTGGCGATGCCGGCGGCTTGCAGGCGCGACATGATGCGGTCCCGGTGTGGCGACAGGAGCGTGTACTGATGGTAAACGTGACGCGCATTTTCGGTCTCTAGCGGCGTCTGTACCGCGCCCTCCAGCAACTCCGTGTACCAGCGCGCGACCTGTCGGCGCTGGTCGTTGTATCGATCGATACGCTTGAGCTTGGCGCGCAGCACCACCGCCTGCAATTCGTCGAGTCGGCTGTTATAGCCAATCACATCATGGTGATAGCGCACTTTGCTGCCATGATTCCGCAGCATGCGAAACTGCGCCGCGAGTTCGTCGGAATCAGTAGAGATCAGACCGCCGTCGCCGTAACAGCCCAGATTCTTGCTGGGAAAGAAGCTGAATGCGCCGCTGGCGCCGAAACTGCCCGTCTGACGCCCGGCTATGCTCGCGCCGAACGATTGCGCGCAATCCTCGATCAGTGTGAGCTTGTGCTGCTCGCACAACGGCATCAGGCGCCCGAGGTCGGCCGGCATGCCGAACAGATGCACCGGTAGCACCGCCCGCGTCGCGGGGGTGATTAACGCCTCGACACTGCGCGGGTCGATGTTGAAGGTCAATGGATCGATGTCCGTGAACACCGGTCGTGCGCTTACGTAGCGGATGGCCTCGGCGGTAGCGATGAAGGTGAAGGCGCTGGTGATGACCTCGTCGCCCGGACCGATGCCCGCCGCGCGTAAGGCCAGATGCAGGGCGTCGGTGCCGGACGCGCAGGCCAGCGCGTGCGCAACGCCCAGATACGCCGCCGCCTCCTGCTCGAACGCCGTGACGTTGGGTCCGAGTATGAATTGCGCATCGGCCAGCGCGCGCAGAATGCCGGCGTCGATTTCTTCCTTCAACGCCTGATACTGCGGCTTCAGGTCAACCATGGGGATCATGCGATATTCCTGGTGTCATTGAGAATGTAGCCGTGCGCACCGTGCCCTCTGGACGGCGCAAGCGGGGTCCCGAGCAGGCGAGGGATCTTGCCCGCGTGCGCACGAGGCACCCTACAACAACCTTGCTAACATTTTAATCAGCAGCGGCCGGTCACCATCTCGGTAATGCGGATTGCCGTCTCCAGCGCGCCCCTGCCGTCTTCGCCCGTCACCACCGGTGCGACACCTTCGCGGATCGCCTTCAGGAACAGCCCTATTTCGGTCTTCAGTGCGTCGCCGTCTTCATACTGGAATTGCTCGCTCTCGATCTCGGCCACACCAGGAAACATCTCGCCCGCGCCTTTGCGGTGCACGGACAGGGTACGATCCTGAAAGTCGATGGAGATATAAGCGTCGTGCTGGAACACCCGCATCTTGCGTTCGACTTTGGTGCTGACCCGGCTGGCGGTGACATTCGCCACGCAGCCGTTTTCGAACACCAGGCGCGCGTTGGCGATGTCCACGGCGTCGGACAGCACCGGCACGCCGCTGGCATCGATCCTAGCGAGGTCCGAGCGCACGATGTTCATGATAATGTCGATGTCGTGGATCATTAGGTCCAGCACCACGCTTACATCCGTGCCGCGCGGCTTGTACGGGGCGAGCCGGTGCGACTCGATGAACAGGGGCTGCTCCAGCACCCGATCGAGGTTCAGGATCGCGCTGTTGAACCGCTCCAGATGCCCGACCTGCAATACGCGGCCATGTGCGCGCGCAAGCTCGATCAGCGCCTGCGCTTCGGCGACTGTCGCCGTCATCGGCTTTTCGATCAGGACATGACTGCCGTGCGCCAGAAACGCTGCCGCCACTTCATAATGCAGGCCGGTCGGCACTACAATACTGACCGCGTCGACACGCCCGAGCAGCTCACGATAATCGTACCTGGCTTCCACGCCCTGCTTTGCTGCCACCAGGTTGGCGGCGTTTTCGTCGATGTCGACCACGGCGAGCAGTCGGCTATCAGCAAGTTGCGCGTACTTCTGGGCGTGGAATCTGCCGAGATATCCGACGCCCACGACGGCGGTTGTGATTGGCGGCATGCTTGATTGATGTTTTTGACGTGACGCGAGTATAGGCACTAACGCAGTTGATCGAAACCTGTCCGGAACATACGCGCGCCGGTGGTTAACTCCGCATCCGCTGCCGCACGCTTGTTAGATTACTCGCGCCCGTGCGTTGCTCGCCCATGACTGGATCGCGCACGCTCATCGCCGGCGTGGATGAAGCGGGGCGCGGGGCGCTGGCCGGGCCCGTTTACGCCGCCGCGGTGATCCTTAATTCACGGCGGCCGATCCGGGGGCTGGCCGATTCCAAGCTTCTGAAGCCGGAAGTTCGCGAAGACCTCGCCGCGCTGATCCAGCAAAGCGCGCTGGCCTGGGCGGTGGCGTGCGCGGACGTCGAAGAGATCGAGGTGCACAACATCCTTGGCGCCACCATGCTCGCCATGCGGCGCGCGGTGAGTGCGCTGGCTATCGCGCCCGGGCACAGTCTGATCGACGGCAACCGCTGTCCGCCGCTGGCGTGTCCGGCGAGCGCCGTAGTCGGCGGGGACGCAAGCGTACCCGCCATCAGCGCGGCCTCGATCCTGGCCAAGGTCACGCGCGATCGCGAGATGCGCGTGCTGGATGCGCGGCATCCCGACTATGGCTTCGACGCCAACAAGGGCTATGGCACGCCGCTGCATCTGGCGGCCCTGGAGAAGCATGGGCCCAGCGCCTGTCATCGCCGCGGCTTCGCCCCGGTACGACGGGTGCTTGAGGTTTATGGTCATATCCAGGCGCGTATAATAATTCCTGCCCCGGAAGAGACGTGAGAGTGTCGGCAAGAGCTGTCGGGCGCTTTTTGCTCACCTGTCAAACCTGGTCATAACGGCAATCAACATCTGAGCCATGACAGCGGAATTCGTACATCTACACCTGCACACCGAGTACTCGCTCACCGACAGTCTGGTGAGAGTTGCTCCGCTGATGGATGCGGTGCGCGACGCCGCGATGCCGGCGGTGGCGCTCACCGATTACAGCAACCTGTTCGCGCTGGTGAAGTTTTATCGCGCCGCCCATGCCCGCGGTATCAAGCCCATTATTGGCGTCGACACGTTGATCGCGGGCGAGGGCAATGCGCCCGCCAGCCGGCTGGTGTTGCTGTGTCAGAGCGACACCGGCTACCGGAACCTCACCCGGCTGGTCACGCGCGCGCATCTCGAAGGGCAGGCGGGCGGCATTCCGCAATTGCAGCGAGCGTGGCTTGCCGAGGCGAGCGCCGGGCTCATCGCGCTTTCCGGCGGACGCTACGGCGATGTGGGGCGCGCGCTGCTGGCGGGCGAGAGCGATGCCGCGCAGACGTATCTGGCCTTTTGGCGCGAGTATTTCCCCGCTCGCTTCTATCTCGAACTAAGTCGCACCGGCCGCGACGACGAGGACCGTTATCTGGCAGCGGCCGTCGAGCTGGCCATAACCAGCGGCACGCCGGTGGTGGCGGCCAATGATGTGCGGTTCTTGAAGCGCGAGGAATTCGACGTCCACGAGGCGCGCGTGTGCATCCGCGAAGGCCGTGTGCTGAACGATCCGCGCCGGCCGCGCCGGTACAGCGAACAGCAATATCTGCGCACGCCAGACGAAATGGCCGAGCTTTTCAGCGACCTGCCAGAAGCACTTGAGAATTCGGTGGAGATCGCCAGGCGTTGCAGCCTTTCCTTAAGATTCGGCCAGAACGTGTTACCTGAGTTTCCCACACCCGCGGGCATGACCGCGGACGAATATTTCGCCACGCAGGCGCGTGAGGGTTTGACGGCGCGTCTGCGCACGCTGCCCGCTGGCAATGATAAGGCGCGCGCCGCGCCTTATCGGGAGCGGCTGGAGTCGGAACTCAAAATCATTTTGAGCATGCGTTACCCCGGTTATTTTCTGATCGTCGCGGACTTTATCCGCTGGGCCAGAGAAAACGGCGTACCGGTAGGCCCCGGCCGCGGTTCGGGCGCGGGGTCGCTCGTGGCATACGCGCTGGGCATTACCGATCTAGATCCAATTCATTACGACCTGCTATTCGAGCGATTTTTGAATCCGGAAAGGGTGTCCATGCCGGACTTCGACATCGACTTCTGCATGGACGGCCGCGACCGCGTCATCGATTACGTCGCCGAACGCTACGGTCGCGATCGCGTGAGCCAGATCATTACCTATGGCCGTATGGCCGCGAAGGCTGTCGTGCGCGACGTAGGAAGGGTGCTGGGTCATCCATACGGTTTCGTGGACCGCATCGCCAAACTGATCCCGTTCGAAATCGGCATGACCCTGGAGAAGGCGCTCAAGCAGGCGCCCGAGCTGCGCCAGATGTACGACGAGGAAGAAGACGTACTCGCCATCATCGACATGGCGCGCGCACTGGAAGGGCTGGCGCGCAACGCCGGCAAGCACGCCGGCGGCGTGGTGATCGCGCCCTCACGATTGACGGATTTCACGCCGCTTTACTGCGAGCCGGGCGGCGGCAGCGTGGTCACGCAACTGGACAAGGACGATGTCGAGGCCATCGGTTTGGTCAAATTCGACTTTCTGGGTCTGCGCACCTTGACCATCATCGACCGCGCCGCTGCCAACATCAACGCGCGGGCGGGCGGCAAGGCAGCCTTAAAGATCGATACACTGCCGCTGGACGACATGGCGACATACGCCTTGCTCAAAAAGTGTCAGACCACCGCGGTATTTCAGCTCGAATCGCGCGGCATCAAGGAGTTGATCAAACGCCTGCAGCCGGACAGCTTCGAGGACATCATTGCGCTGGTAGCGCTGTTCCGTCCCGGTCCGCTGCAATCCGGCATGGTCGACGATTTCATCGACCGCAAGCATGGCCGCGCTAAAGTCAATTATCCGCATCCCGCGCTGAAGGCGATCCTGAAGCCTACCTACGGCGTGATTCTGTATCAGGAGCAGGTGATGCAGATCGCCCGCGAACTGGCTGGTTACACGCTCGGCGCGGCCGACCTGCTGCGTCGCGCGATGGGCAAGAAAAAAGCCTCGGAGATGGCCAAGCAACGCGAGATCTTCGTAACGGGCAGCGTGGGGCGTGGCGTCAAGACCGACACGGCGACGCACATTTTCGACCTGATGGAGAAGTTCGCGGGTTACGGTTTCAACAAGTCGCATTCCGCGGCGTATGCGCTGCTGTCCTACCAGACCGCCTGGCTGAAGGCGCATCATCCGGCCGCGTTCATGGCGGCCGTGCTGTCGGCGGACATGGACAACACCGACAAGGTCGTGAATCTGATCGAGGAATGCCGGACGCTGGGACTTCAGGTGGTTCCGCCGGACATCAACCGCTCCGTCTACGCGTTTACGGTGCAGGACGAAAAAACCATCCTCTATGGACTCGGTGCGATCAAGGGCGTCGGTCAGGGCGTGATCGAGGCGCTGCTCGCGCAGCGTAAAGAGGCGGGTTTCGAAAGCTTGAGCGCGCTATGCCGGCGCGCCGGTACACACAAGCTCAACCGGCGCGCGCTGGAGGCGCTGGCACGCGCGGGCAGCCTCGACGCCATCGGGCACAATCGCGCGACCCTGATTGCGCAGGTGCCCGATGCCCTGCGGCTCGCCGAACAGCACAGCCGGGACGCGAGCGCGGGGCAGGTGGATCTGTTCGGCGCGGCGGCGACACCGCGCGAAGCGTCGATCGAGTTGCCGGAATGGGATGACGATCAGCGTTTGAACGGCGAGAAGGAGACTCTGGGGCTTTATCTTACCGGGCACCCGATCAGCCGCTATGCAACGGAGCTTGCCAAGATCGCCAGACGGCGTATCGGCGAGGTGGTGTCCGAAAGCAGCTTCGAGGCGGATCCGGGCTACGGCCGACGCGAACGGCAAATCGTGGTGCTTGCCGGTCTGGTGGTAAGCGTCCGCACCCGGAACACGCAGTCCGGGCGCATGGCGTTCGTTACCCTGGACGATCGCAGCGGTCGCATTGAGGTCGGCGTGTTCACGGAAAATTATCGCCGCTACGCCAGCTTGCTGATCCCCGACAAGATCCTGATTGTCGAAGGCGTGCTTGGCTTCGACGAATACCGCGGCCAGATGCGTGTGCGCGCAAGCCTGCTCATGGACATCGATGCCGCGCGCGCGCGCTACGCGCGCGGGCTGGAGATTCATCTCGCCCCTGGGCAGGACGGCCTGTCCCTGATCGGTGAACTGCGTGACGC
>JACCYU010000007.1 GCA_013696315.1 Gammaproteobacteria bacterium
TTTCCGGTACGTCGGCCGGAGCGTTGTCAGGTCGCTATTCTCGGCTATGCGCGGCTGCATCGCGAACCACGATGAGAAGGCTTACCACCAGAACAGTGAGTGCAACGATAGGAACCCAGACCATTACGGCTTCTCCAGTTGCGTTGGGCAGCATAGAAACAGTAGGCTTCGTCATGAGAATAACCGATGTATTTCGAGATCATAGGAACAGTAGAGCATGTCGAAACCATCGCTGTCGGGGGTCGCATCCGGGATATTATGCGTCTTCGAAAACAGTATGGTCCAGGCCGGTGGCGGAAGCTCAAAGGCGTAGCTAGAGTGAGGCTGGAAAACGGTAGCGTCCGGACGGCAGAGGTGCATTGGTACGAAGCCCATGGCGTTGGCAAGAAGAAGATGAAAATCAAGAGATTATTGGATTGACGGCTATGGCACAGACACGCCAGCGTATCAAGTTTGCGCTCTGTATCGAAAACAAAGACTGTGATGATTTGGAAAAGGGAAAGGTGTATCGAGTGCTTCCCGATGACGCGGCCGCCCAGGAAGGCTATCTGCGGATAGTCGATGAATCCGCGGAGGATTACCTCTACCCTGAACTCTACTTTTTTCTCTTGGATCTGCCCAGGAAAGCGGAAGAGGCGCTCTTGGCGTAAGCCTGAGTAACGATGTGTTGCCCAACATCGCGCTCCTGTGAATCCAATCTGATCGCGCACGTTCCCACCGCGCCGACGGATGCCGGTGAGTCGATACGTCTCAAATTGAGCTAGGATGGTCATTGTCCAATTTGCAACGCGTGGCCCGGGCGATTTAACGCCTCGGCGCCTTACCTTTATTTGCATTCGGAGTTCTCATTGTCTTCGTCTTCCGCCAAACTCTTCGGAAAGGCTCAAGAAAGAAGACACCTTTGATACTTAACTCTTCTTCCTTGCCGAACCGGATCTTTTCCGCCTCTCGCCAGAATGGGATACATATTGCGTACCCGTCGCCTCGATTCGTTAATGCTGCCGCGCGAAGTATTTCGATTCGTTCAGGAGAATGCTCGGGATGTCGATGTGGAAACTCGGAATCAAGAGGCGCTCGCCATGCTTCCGCTATTGCAATAACCATAGTCGCTTTTGCCCTTTTTGCCTGTTTTGCGATGTACCTCCAGATAATTAATTTATCTTCATGATCCGGAAATTCTGGCGTAAGGATGCTCAACAGCTCCTTTCGGTCGAATAGCAACACAACCGACCTGTGATAACCGTCCATTTCAAGCATCTGCTTTCCGATAGCGAGGAAGAATTCGACTCGGCTCTTTAGGTCGGTCTTGGTTTTGTTCAAGCCTTGCACGAGGTCTTCGAGTTGATACCTAGAGTTGGCGTTCTCTAATTCGTCGGAGCGTACCTCTCGAGGATTGTCGATGATCCGGACAGGCGCTGAGGACGATAACTTCAGCCACGTAGATCTCTCCTCCCGGAATGAGGTTGCGAACTCAGGCAAGTACGTATCGTCTATTTCCCCCTGCTTGAATTGTTCAGGCGTCGGAGGAGCACCGGTACCATAAAAAGCAGTCGGGCCACGCTGAGCAACTGCATCGATCAACAAGCACCGCAGGAACGACAAAACATAGGCTAGCGCTTCAAGCAGTTCAAGACTTGATAGGCTGTCAACTATCCATCGACGTTCGACATAGAGATAGGCGTGTTCCTCTAGGTGATTCGGTAGGATGTTGTTCCGAAGATGGACAGCTATCTCGTGGCTTGTTGCAAATGGCGACACCTTGAATGTGTTCGTGGGAGGTTCACGATAGTCATTGACGGCGGACGCTAAGGCAATACTGTGTGTTTCTAGATCGCTTTGCTTAACTATCTGGTTTCGCGCATCTTGACACCACCTCATTATGAAATCATTGCGCATCGCCTCCTGCCATAGGCCGTACCACTTCTCGAAGTTTTCGATAGAAGACTTTTGACTTTGGAGAGAGAACGTAATGTTTCGGATCGATTGAATGCACGCGTTAATGGCGATCCGAAAGCCTTCGGGATCATGGTACTTAGCAGCTGCCGCACCCCAATGACTTAGAGCTTCTGCGATGCGGTTGAGCGCAGGCTTAACTGCGCTTTGCAAAACATCTAACGTCATGTATGTGCACCAGTGTCTTCTAATCCGATCCAGCCCCTTGCGACTCCCAACAGAGTGACTGCGTTGCGTGAGAGCCGAATCCCCTAGCAACGAAGACTCGATCAGGTTCATTGAACGGCTTCAATCCCATAACGCCGCTGATCAGCACGACTCCGCACCAACTCCGCCAACTGCACGCCGCCGTAGTTGTAATACGCGGCGCAGGCGCCTTCGGTGGAGACCATCAGCGCGCCCAGCGGCGTCTCCGGCGTGCACGCGCCGCCGAATACTTTGCATTGCCAGGGTTTGATCACGCCTTTCAATACTTCGCCGCACTGACACGCCTTGGGGTCGGCGATCTTCAAATTCGGTACCGAGAACTTGCGCTCGGCATCGTAAGCCGCATACGCCTTACGGATGCGCACGCCGGAGTGATCGATGGAACCTAAGCCTCGCCACTCGAAGAACTCGCGCAACTCGAATACCCGGCTCACGGCATCCAGCGCCGGGGCGTTACCAACTTCTGGCACGATACGGTTGTACTGGTTCTCGACCTCGCAACGGCCTTCGGCCAGTTGTTTTAGCAACATCCAAACCGTGTGCAGGATATCCAGCGGCTCAAAGCCGGCGATCACGATGGGTTTGCGATAGTGGCGCGTGATGAAGTCGTAAGGCGAAGTGCCGATCACCATACTCACGTGTCCGGGCCCCAGGAAACCGTCCAGGGTCAGCTCGGGCGAGTCCAGGATGGCCTTGATGGTGGGAATGATGGTGATGTGATTGCAGAAGAGCGAAAAATTCCTGATCCCGTCGCGCTCGGCCTGCAGAACGGTAACTGCTGTGCTCGGCATTGTGGTCTCGAAGCCCAGACCGAAAAAGATAATCTCTTTGTCCGGATTGGCGCGCGCGATCTTGAGAGCGTCCATCGGCGAATACACCATGCGCACGTCCGCGCCATCGGCTTTGGCCTGTAACAAATTCTTCTTCGAACCGGGCACCCGCATGGCGTCGCCAAAAGTCGTGAAGATCACCTGCGGATGCTCGGCCAGCGCGATGCAATCGTCGACTCGTCCCATCGGCAGCACGCACACCGGACAACCGGGGCCGTGCACGAACTCGATTTCCTTCGGCAGCAGGGTCTCCACGCCGTATTTGAAGATTGAGTGCGTGTGCCCGCCGCAGACTTCCATGAGCTGCAACGGACGCGAGCGGCAGACGTTGATCTTCGGTATCAGCGCCTCGATCTCGCGCAACAGCACCTTCGCTTTTTGCGGATCGCGGAATTCGTCGACGTACTTCATCTCTGCGCCCCCCCGTGCAGATTCCCGCGGTCATCCGCCAGCAGCGTATGCACCAGGTCCCATAAAATGTGATAAACGGCCACGTGCGTTTCCTGAATGCGATGGATGCTGTCGGTGCGCACTGTCAGACAATGATCGATATCGGCGGTCTGCGCCATTTTGCCGCCGTCCATGCCGGTCAAGCCAATGGTGGCAAGCCCCATCTCGCGCGCCCTGGCGAACGCGGTCAGCAGATTGTCGGAATTGCCGCTGGTCGAGAAACCGACAAGCCCGTCGCCTGTGCGTGCCAGCGCGATGAGTTGGCGCACATAGATGTGGCCGAAGCCCACGTCGTTGCCGACCGCGGTCATCATGGCGGTGTCGGCCACAAGATTCACCGCGGTTAACGCCGGACGCCCCGCGGTGACCGGATGCAGAAACTCCACCGCGAAGTGCGCCGCGTCGCAGCTCGAACCGCCGTTGCCCATCGCGAACATGCGCCCGTTGCGGCGATAGACGTCGGCGATGGCGCGCGCGGCATCGACCACGCGCTGACCATTTTCGGCGAAGAACGCCTGTTTCACCTCCACGCTGTGCGCCGCCTTCTGGCGCACCGATTCCAGCAGCGCGGCGTTCTCGTCGTCCGCATCTTTACGGGCGCCATGGAGGAAGGGGTAGAGCGCTTCGAGGTGGGAGTTCTGGTCAGTCATAGTCCGCGCCCAGTCAAATGCCCCTGCGCCCCCCCTTCTGCAAAGTGGTGGTGGTGGGATTTACGCCGATCTCTGGCACGAAAGAATCGGGAAAACTCTGCATCGCCTCCATCTCCTGCTGCATCTCGCCCAATTCGGTGAGCACCTCCAGCGTCCTGGCGGCTTCGTCCTCGTCGATGCGGCTCATGGCGAAACCGACGTGCACAAGCACCCAGTCGCCCACGCAGGACTCGATTGGATGGCCGTCATCGACTACGCAGACAAGGTTGATCTCGCGCCTGACGCCGGACACGTTAACGACGCCGAGCTGGTTGTCCGCGTCGCTGATTTTCACGATCTGCCCGGGAATGCCTAGACACATACTCGGTTACCTCGTCGAGCCTTCTGTAATCGAAGGGATAGGACATGTTTCACAGTTGATCTCCTATTGGCGCTCCGCGAAGAAACCATGATCGTCGTGCACGGCTT
>JACCYU010000008.1 GCA_013696315.1 Gammaproteobacteria bacterium
AGCGGGGCTATATCCGCGAAGCGGCGGCGGCGTGGGAGCGGCGCCTGCATCCGCTGGGTGTTAATATCATCCCCATCACGCCCCATTCACGGGTATGGCGCAAAATCCGACGCGAAATTCACACCTACCGCGCGCCGCAAGCGGCGGGTTTGTGGAGCAATCTCTGGATATGGCGTTCGATCGCGGGCGTGGCGGTGCTCGCATGCGTCGGGCTGACGGTATGGCAGACCGCACAGCCGCCGCCAATGACGCCAATACCCGCCTACGTGGCGGTGCTCGTGGATGCACAGCAGGCGCCGGCGATCGTCGCCACCGCGTCGCGCGATACGCAGCGCCTGACCGTACTCATGATGCAGGCGCCGAAGCTCGGCGCGGAATCGGATTTTGAGTTGTGGGCGATTCCCGGCTCGGGCCAGGCGCCGGTTTCAATCGCTGTATTGCCCAGAAATCACGAGATCCTGATTGATCTCGACGATCACGACAGACAAGTGATTCCCGCCACTGGCGCGTTCGCGATCAGCCGCGAACCGAAAGGCGGTTCGCCCACCGGCGCGCCCACCGGTCCGGTGGTGTATCAGGGCGAACTTGTGACGCTATAGTGGGCTTTACCGGCGGCCAGGGCACGCGTTTTGCGTAAAACTTTCGTCGCGCATGTAAGAAGTATCCCTGTCCCGGCTTGTGTCACCATCGAGCATGTATTCCGACAGCAAGGTCAATCAACCCGCCGCACTGGCGGCGCTTTCGGAGGGTAGTCAATGAGTGGCAAGATCATAAAGAGTGAAACGCAGTGGCGTCAGGAATTAACGCCGGAACAATTTAATGTTTGCCGGCGCAAGGGCACGGAGGCGCCATTCACCGGTGCGTACTACGATGCCAAAGGCCAGGGCGTTTACCTGTGCGCATGCTGCGGTAACACGCTATTCGACTCTGACAATAAGTTCGATTCCGGCACCGGCTGGCCCAGTTTTCGGGCGCCCGTGGATGGGAGCCACGTCGATACCGAAGCCGACCTGAGTCACGGCATGCGGCGCGTAGAGGTCACGTGCAGTCGTTGCGACGCGCATCTGGGCCATGTGTTCGACGACGGTCCGGCGCCCACCGGGCAGCGATATTGTATTAATTCCCTGGCGCTGGATTTGCGCTCAGACGACGATGATTGCGAGAACGACTGAGACCCGTCGCCACGCCCCACTGTCACGCCGTCGCCCATGAGTTGAATCGGGTGCGCATGGTCGCTTCCATGGACACCAGGCCCCAAGGCACCGCGTCTGCAGGCTGGTTGTCGATCTGGTCGGCCAGCAAAAACGTCGCCGCCGGGTTGGAATCGCCCCGCACCGCCGCTTCCTATTACCCAAGCGCAAGCGCCGCAGGATCAGTTCGGAGCGCGCGCGTTGTCGTGCGGTTCGATGTCGCGCAGCTTCGGAAGTCTTGCAGCAGCCCAGTGCGTGACGGCCCAGCGCCAGATGTCATCGAGCGGCGCTACGCATAGCGCGGACGGCGGTCGGTGATTGAGGAAGGTGAGTGCAGCGATCAGCTCTGGCACGGGATCGCGCAGAGAGAGCGGCTTGGCGTGCGTTTGCTTGCTGAGCTTGAATCCCCGTCTGTCCACCGCCACCGGCAGATGGAGGTGGCCCGGCGTGGGCAACCGTAGCAGTTTCTGCAGATGAATATGTCTGGCCGTGGTGTCTAGCAGATCCGCGCCACGCACGATCTGCGTAATGCCCTGCTGGGCATCGTCAACCACCACTGCCAGATGGTAGGCAACGAATCCGTCCGCGCGGGAGACAAGAAAATCGCCGACCTCTGATTCCAGGTGCTGACAACAGCTGCCAAAATGCTGGTCATCGAAGCAGATCGGCTGGTTGTGTGTAATCACGCGCAAGCTGCGACCGCTCGTCAGATCGCGGTTACGGCAGGTGCCTGAGTAAATGATCCCGAACGCGCCGGGATTGCCGTTGACTTCGACCTGTCTGCGGGTGCAGTTGCAGTAATATGCCTGACGGTCGTTGACCAGACTATTCAGGGCCGCAAGGTAAGCTTGTTTGCGGTGGCTTTGATACATGACGTCGCCGTCCCACCGGAAACCATAGACTTCCAGAGTGCGCAAGATGTTCGCGGCGGCGCCACGCTGCTCCCGCGGCGGATCGATATCATCGATTCGCACGCGCCAGAGCCCGCCGTTGCTACGGGCCTGCAAATAGCTGCCAACAGCCGCGATCAGCGAACCAAAGTGTAGTTGGCCAGTGGGAGAAGGCGCGAAGCGGCCGATGTAAGCAGCCTGGGCGGCGGGGTCTGTGAGTGCCTGTGCGCCGCCAGCCTGGATGGGCGCGAGCTGTGTCATCGTGCTGAGAAGGACAGCGGTTACGGCTACGGCAGAGAGGTCGTTATTTAGCCCTTGAGCTTGCGCGGTTCATCGGTTGGTCTGGCGACCTTTGGATGGAAAAAATAACAGCGTCCTTCAGGCGCTCAGCTGCTTTTCCTTGATTTCCTGCAGCGTCTTGCAGTCGATGCACAAGGTTGCGGTGGGCCGCGCCTCCAGCCGGCGGATACCGATTTCGACCCCGCACGCCTCGCAATACCCGTATTCCTCGGTTTCGATGAGGTTCAGGGACTCGTCTATCTTTTTGATCAGCTTGCGCTCGCGATCACGGGTGCGCAGTTCCAGGCTGAATTCCTCTTCCTGTGTGGCGCGATCCGCCGGATCGGCGAAGTTTGCGGCGTCGGTCTTCATGTGATCGACGGTACGATCGACTTCCTCCATGAGTTCCCGCTTCCAGGTCAGCAATATCTGGCGGAAGTGCTCGTGCTGAGCCTCGTTCATGTACTCTTCGCCGCGTTTGGGCTTATATGGTGTGACTCCACCCACGGGCAATGTCGACAACCCCGCGGCCTTGTTTGCAACCGTTTTCTTCACAGCCATTTCTGCTTCTCTCCCGTCAAAATAGGTCGGCTTTCATAGCAAATAATCGGTGCCCGCGCAAGGGTATGTTTAAACCTTTGATCAAGACGGCCGCCGAAGTAGTTCTGAACCCGATTCTTGAGCCCTCTGGCGCGTCTTGCCGGTTACCTTCGCCCGCAGGTGGCCGCGAGCCAGTCGAATGTCCAGAGGGTCTCCCACCGTGATTACGCCGCTGTCCCGCACCACACGATTATCATCGGCCCGTGTCACCAGCGCATAACCTCGAGCCAGCGTCTTTAACGGACTGACCGTGTTCAGCGTGGCGCCAGCGTTACTCAACCGTTGGCGGCGAGTCTCCATCTCCCTGTGCTGGGCGACCCACAAACGCTGTGCCAGTTGCGAATGCCGCGCCGCAGCGCTCATTAGCAACGAGCCTGGAGCACACTGCTGCAAGCGCATTGTTGGTTCGTTCAGGCGGCCCTTAAGTTCCTTGAACACATAACGCGCCGCCAGTTTCAAGCGCAACTCCAGGCCATCGACGTGCTGCATTTGTCGCTGTACTCGCAAAGTCGGATGCTGGTGGCGGAGGCGACCCCGCAACCATTCAAGAGTCTGATCAACGCGCTCCCTGTGTCGCCGCAGACACAGCTCCAGCTGTTGTTCGTATCCAGCCAGGCGGGACATCAATTGGGGTCCGTCCGGCGTTGTCAGTTCGGCGGCGGCGGTCGGTGTAGCGGCGCGTTGATCGGCCGCGAAGTCGGCGATGGTAAAGTCGATTTCGTGGCCTATACCGCTGACCACCGGGATGTCGCAAGCTGCAATCGCGCGCGTGACGACCTCGGTGTTGAATGCCCATAAGTCCTCCAGCGAACCGCCGCCCCGGGCCAGGATCAACACATCGCAGTCCTTGCGCCGGCTGGCGGAGCGCAGCGCGTCGGCTATCGCTGCGGCGGCCGCTTCACCTTGTACGGGTACGGGATATACGATTACAGGCAGGGCAGGAAACCGGCGGCGCGCTGCGCTCACAATGTCACGGATGGCTGCGCCGACCGGCGACGTTATAACACCCAGACAACGCGGAAACGGCGGCGGCAGTCGCTTGCGTTGCACATCGAACAAGCCCTCGGCGGCGAGTTTTTGTTTGAGGATCTCGAATGCGCGTTGCAGGGCGCCCAAGCCCGCCTCTTCCATGTGGTCCACGGTCAACTGGAATTCGCCCCGCGGCTCATAAAGTCCAACGCGCGCGCGGAGCAGCACGGCCAGCCCATCGCGCGGCCGGAAACGCAGGTACATGTTCTGATTCTTGAACATGGCGCAGCGCACCGCGGCTGCGCCATCCTTGAGGGTGAAGTACATGTGACCTGAACCTGGCGTAACGAGATTCGACAGTTCGCCTTCTATCCATATGAGCGGGAAACTTGCCCCCAACAACAAACGCGCCTCGCGATTGAGGCGGGACACGCTGTAAACGTCGCGCTGCACGGCAAGAGTTTCGAGTAAATCGGGCATGCAGGCAGCCTAATGAATCAATGCCGGAGATTCCAGCGGTCTGTGTGGCCCCCAGTTAGAGTGGGCGATCGAGCGTAAGAATTCATGCGGGTGAGCCGTCGCATCTGCCCCTGGTTTACCCGCTTCAGACCACACTCTATAATGAAAAATTGATTTTGCGAGGGGAATGCAATGCGTATCGTCACTCACGACGCCCTGACGTTCGATGATGTCCTGCTGGTGCCGGCCCACTCCACGGTGCTGCCTAAGCATGCCGATCTCAGCGCGCGCCTGACACGCACTATTTCGCTCAACATGCCGGTATTGTCCGCGGCGATGGATACGGTGACGGACGGGCGTCTGGCCATCGCGATGGCACAGGAAGGCGGCGTTGGCGTCATTCACAAGAATATGACGCCCGAGCAGCAGGCCAGCCATGTGCGCATGGTCAAGAAGTTCGAGAGCGGCGTCATCAAGGAACCCATTACCGTTTCGCCCCACTTAAGCATTCGCGAGGTGCTGGAAATCACACGGGCTAATAACATTTCCGGCGTGCCCGTGGTCGAAGGCGAGTCGCTGGTCGGCATCGTCACCAGCCGTGATCTTCGCTTTGAAGCCCGGCTGGATGCGCCGGTCTCCACCATAATGACGCCGCAGAACCGGCTGGTCACGGTGAAAGAGGGCGCGGATCGTGAAGAAATCAAGCATCTGCTGCACAAGTACCGGATCGAAAAAATACTGGTGGTCAATGACGACTTTCAGCTGCGTGGCATGGTGACGGTCAAGGACATCCAGAAATCAAGCGATTATCCGCACGCGTGCAAGGACGATCAGGGGAGTCTGCGCGTCGGGGCCGCGGTCGGCGCGGGCGCGGGTACCGAGGAGCGGGTAACCGCGCTGGTCGAGGCTGGTGTCGATTTGATCGTGGTGGACACCGCCCACGGACACTCGCAAGGCGTGCTGGACCGTGTCGCCTGGGTTAAGAAGTGTTTTCCCCATGTTCAGCTGGTTGGCGGTAACGTGGCGACGGGCGAAGCCGCGCGCGCGCTGGTTGAACACGGCGCGGATGCGGTGAAAGTCGGTATTGGCCCGGGCTCGATCTGCACGACGCGCGTGGTGGCCGGTGTCGGCGTGCCGCAGATCACCGCGATCGCCGAAGTGGCGAAGGCGCTTAAAAAACTGGATGTGCCCTTGATCGCCGATGGCGGTATCCGATTTTCCGGCGACGTCGCCAAGGCGCTGGCGGCGGGCGCACACACGGTCATGATCGGCGGCCTGTTCGCCGGTACGCGGGAGGCGCCCGGCGACGTGGAGCTTTACCAGGGGCGTTCGTATAAGGCCTACCGCGGCATGGGCTCGCTGGCTGCGATGCAACAGGGCTCGAGCGAGCGCTATTTTCAGGAGCCAGCCGACGTGGACAAGCTGGTCCCTGAGGGCATTGAGGGTCGCGTTCCCTATAAAGGTACGGTGGTGGCGATTCTCCATCAGCTGCTGGGCGGCGTGCGGGCGAGCATGGGTTATGTGGGTTGCCGCACTATCGAGGAATTGCACGAACGCGCGCAGTTCGTGCGGGTGTCGCCAGCCGGCGTGCGAGAAAGCCATGTTCACGATGTCGCGATAACCAAGGAAGCGCCGAATTACACGGTCGATTAACGCGCTTTAGCGAGTCCCGATACGATTCGCGCTCACTGCGTAGGCGCAAAGAATAACCGTTGTTGTGTCAGCGAGTAGGTCCGATCGCATTCACGATGGATATCCAGCCCCATCTCATTCTGATCCTCGACTTCGGGTCGCAGTACACACAGCTGATCGCGCGCCGCGTGAGGGAAGCTGGTGTGTACTGCGAGATTTTGCCCTGGGATGGCGTGGGTGATGCGCTTGCTTCGAGTCGACTCCGGGGTGTGATCCTGTCTGGCGGCCCGGAGTCCGCGACCGTTGAGATTCCACCGCGGATTTCGCCTGAACTATTTACGCGTGGGGTGCCGGTGCTCGGCATCTGTTATGGCATGCAGGCAATGGCCGCACAACTGGGCGGCAGGGTCGAGGTCTCTGTCAAGCGGGAGTTCGGCTATGCGCAGGTGCGCGCCCACGCGCATACGCGGCTGCTTACCGACATTGAGGATCACACGTCACCGGAGGGCTACGGGCTCCTGGATGTGTGGATGTCGCACGGCGACCGGGTCTCCGCGCTACCGCCCGGCTTTGAACTTATGGCCAGCACATCCGGCTCGCCGATTGCCGGTATGGCGGACGAGCGTCGCTCATTCTATGGGTTGCAGTTCCACCCCGAAGTTACGCACACGTTGCAAGGCGTCAGGATACTGGGAAGATTTGTGCATGATATTTGTGGCTGTCCGCAGTTGTGGACTGCGGGCAATATCATCGACAAATCGATCAACGACTTACGCGACCGCATCGGCGCGGATGAGGTCATTCTCGCATTGTCCGGCGGTGTGGATTCGGCAGTAGTCGCGGCGTTGCTACACCGTGCGATAGGGGCGCAACTGACCTGTGTATTCGTGGACACGGGGTTGTTGCGCCTGCGCGAAGGCGATCAGGTGATGACCACACTGGCGCGGCACATGGGTGTCAGAGTAATTCGGATCGACGCGGAAGAACGGTTTTTGAGTGCGCTGAAGGGTGTCACTGATCCTGAAGCGAAACGAAAAGTCATAGGCAGGGTGTTTGTCGAGATATTTGACGAGGCTGCCCCCAGGCGCGCGGATACTGCGTGGCTCGCGCAAGGCACAATTTATCCGGACGTAATCGAGTCGGCCGCTGCCAGCACCGGCAAGGCGCGACTCATCAAATCTCACCATAACGTCGGCGCACTGCCTGCCGGCATGCGGCTTAAACTGGTGGAGCCGCTGCGCGAACTGTTCAAGGATGAAGTACGCAAGATCGGTCTAGAGCTGGGCCTGCCGTCGGAAATGGTGCATCGGCACCCGTTTCCGGGCCCTGGGCTGGGCGTACGGATCCTTGGCGAGGTAAAAAAACAGTATGCTGATTTGCTGCGACGGGCTGATGATATATTTATCACCGAGCTGCGCGCGCACGATCTATACCGGCAAGTATCCCAGGCATTTGCCGTGTTTCTGCCCGTCAAAAGCGTTGGCGTCATGGGCGATGGCCGCTGCTACGATTATGTTGTGGCATTACGTGCAGTTGAAACCCTTGATTTCATGACCGCGCGCTGGGCGCATCTACCCTACGATTTCCTGGATCACGTGTCGCGGCGCATCATCAATGAAGTGAATGGAATCTCGCGCGTCACGTATGACATCTCAGGGAAACCGCCTGCTACCATCGAATGGGAGTAACGCCGTCCGTTGGCGATGCTGACGCGCGCTGGATGACGCACGCGCTCGATCTCGCGAAGCGTGCGCTCGGGCAAGACGAAGTGCCGGTTGGAGCGGTACTGGTTCTCAATGATGAACTACTGAGCGAAGGCTGGAATCGGCCTATCGGCACCCACGATCCTACGGCGCACGCCGAAATATGCGCCTTGCGGGCGGCAGGCGAAAAGGCCGGAAACTATCGTTTGTCGGGCACCACGCTGTACGTCACTCTGGAGCCATGTCTCATGTGCGTTGGAGCCATGATTCACGCGCGAATTGCGCGTTTGGTGTATGGCGCCGCCGACGTAAGAAACGCAAAGGGCAGTGGTGTCAGATGCTGGATGCAGTCGGGCCGCCATAACCATCATATCGAAGTAACAGGGGGCGTCCTTGATAAAGAGTCCGGCGATCTGTTGCGGGCCTTCTTTTGGGGGCGCCGGTCGGCGCGACATTCTTGGAGTTGACCCATTTTCGTGGAGACCTTAACTACTTGTGCAGGAGAACGTTATAATATTGCCTCCGGGCGCGCTGGGGCAGAGTATCTTTGAATATTGCAGGACCAAGTTCCAGTGTTGCGTGCGTGATCGACGCCATATGGTTAATCCCACCTGAATGCACCTCTGCGGCCGCCACACGTTCTGCGGGGTTATTCGCTTGACCTGCAGAGGCAAAAAGAAAGCAACTAAATCTGCCCGCCAAAGGAGAACGACGATGAAAAGTATAGTCAGGCATTGCACGCAGTCACCGATGAAACTTCCCCAACTATTGCTGCTCGTATTGGCCGTGTCGCTTGTGGCTCCTGCAATTGCTCAGGACAACGCAACAAGCAATATGGAAATCCTGCGCGAGAAGGTAGCAGCCGACAAAGAAGCTGCTGGTCGCTGACAACATGAATCTCACACAAGCAGAGGCGAAGGGGTTCTGGCCCGTGTACCAGGCGTATCAGCAGGATATGCGCGACATTAACGAGCGGCTCGGCAAGGTCGTTGCCGAATACGCCAAGGCCTATCACAAGGGTTCGGCGAATAACGAGACGGCGAAGAGACTGGTCGAGGAGGCGCTGGCGATCGAGGAGGCAGAGGTCAGGTTAAAGCGATCCTATCTGCCCCGGCTAGAGAAGGTGCTTCCGGAGACTAAGGTTGCGCGATACCTGCAGATCGAGACCAAGATCCGGGCGTGAATGCGCTACGAACTCGCTGCGCAGATTCCGCTCGTGTACTGACCGGCCGCCGACGAAACGTCCGCCAAAGGCGCGCGGCGAGCGAGATGTCACGCTGCCAGCAAAGCAAAGGGTAAGTAGAAGCTCCCATACCCAAACGTCCGCTCCGAGCTACTATAGATAATGCTCGTGGCTCATCACTTCCGAATTCGTTTGCCAGTGTCTAAGTATGAGTTGACCCTCAACCCCGCTTCATCTCGAAAGGCGTCCCCGACTAACCCTCCACCGAAGCGAGTCAAGGCGAAACAGGCTTCTGATAAGACGTCGTCCACGCGAGCAGGCACCACAGCTGTGGCCCTGGAGTCACGCGGCTACGAGCAGGTTCAATCCAACGTTTCATTTCCTTTGTGATTCCGGGCTCCCACGAGCCAGCGTGGTCTTTCTGCTCGCGTCCTGAAAGGCCGCCATCAGCGCGGTGGTAGAGACTCCGATCATAAGCACCCCATTGATGGCCTCTAGCGGCCCGAGAAGCATTGTCAGATAAAGTGTTGATTATGAGTTTAACAACGCCGATTCACGTTTACGATGACCTCCACGCGCGTCTGCGGCACACGAGGCCAGGCACGCATCCAATGAGACTATCCCCTGTTCAAGAGGAGATGTGCGACGGCCAGTGGCGCCCGGTTTTATCGATACCGACATGACGCGCGCGATGCCGGAGGCGCGGCGCAATGTAACCGTCAACGATAGCAGTTACTGGCCCGTTATTTGGCTGTTCCGCGCGCTCTGTGTCCGCAGCAGCTAAGTTCTTATATTTGTCCTCTATGTTACGATTCCGACATAATTGTTGAGACTAACCGCCGTTAGCTGATGAACGGGCCGGATGTGTTGACTGCGGTATTCGATGCTGATAGGAAATGTGGCTCCAGCAAATACGTAAGCAAGTCAGATTTATGGAGAGGTGCCGGAGCGGTCGAACGGGGCGGTCTCGAAAACCGTTGTACCTTCGCAGGTACCGTGGGTTCGAATCCCACCCTCTCCGCCAAAATCAAATAGTTAGCTAGGAGTTTGGGGCAGGGTGTCGCGTTTCCGATGGCGAGTTGCTAACCAATTCGTCAGGTTGGATCTGCAAAGGCGCTACGCCACGCGGCGTCCAGCTTGAGGGCCGCCTCTTCCTGACCGGTCGTTACCGTTACCAGCAAAGGGACATAAAGGCGCGTAGCCTTTGCTGCTTGCTGCGTCTAGAAGCATCATGGTTTCGTGCTCATTGAGCGCGCGCATTTCATGTCGATCCGGGCGTGGCGCCTCAACTGCATCGGCCGGGTTGCGCACCATGACCCGCCATTTAATCGCCGTCTTTGAGCGCGAGCTTAAGCACGCGATGATGATGGAGTAACGTCTGCTCAGACAGCGCACCTTTCCCATTCAAGCGGCCGGCCTCCCGCGTCTTCGCATAGCACTCTTCAATGTGCAGCGGACTTAGCTTCGTAAGTGGGTAGTTGCCAAGCGCCGGAATCAAGTGCCCTCGGCATATCGCCGCGTATCGAAGGTAGGACTTGGCGGCTAAGTTGGGCTTGGCGTAAGCGTCTAACCAGCGTTCGAGATAATCGCGAACGTTCTTCCTGCGCTTGTCTTCTTAGTGCCGCGCACGGTGTGCCAGGACTGCGTGCGCTTCCCGTGCTGATCAAGGCCTAGACTGATGATTACGGACCACGAGCTCTTGCCGCGCTTGCGGAGGTGTCCTTTCACATTGATTTCTCCTGTTTGCGGCCAAAGGCGTGCGCGAACTGTAGCCACAGGGCGCCGAGCAAGTTGTTCGGCACGATGTATGGCGCCAACTTGCCTTGGGGATTCCGGAGCACGCGGGTCGATACCTTGCCGTCTAGCGCCTTACTCAACGCCCTTTGAAGATACTCGATCGCGGGCTCTATGACGTCACCAGGCGCTACGCGATCCAGAAAGTCGCGGCTGCCAAGGTCCGCTCTGGCGTGCGCCTTGCTGAAAACAAGCACAGCATCATCAACCCATGTCCGTCCCCGGCGCCGTCGAGCGCACCGAGCGGGCTGTTGCCCAGTTACCCGAACACCTGCGCGCTGTAATCGTCGAGAAATATACCTGCGGCGGCCCGCGCGAGAATGACCACGCCAAACACCTGGGACTCACTTTAAGTGTCTGGCGCATGCGCCAAACCTGCGCCCTACATTGGCTGCTGGGGCGGCTGAGCCGATAGCGCCGTTATATTTCCCGGAGTGCCAGCGGGCCGAATGGCACATCGCCGGATCGGTGACGATGAGAGGCGTAGCGAAAGCGAGTCTTAACAGGGCGATCAGTCAGCGCACGGCGCTCTGTTCGCTGATGCGCATGCCGCGCACCGTGGCGGCGCCGCTGCTGGGGCGCATCGTCGGCATCATTACGAAACGGTATCCTGAAAGGTTGGCGCGGCCTGGGTGGACCTAATCGGCCGCCGCAGACGCTGGTCAAGTCGGCGAGTGACCCATAACCCCGACCGGCCGGCGGCACCGTCCCTTTGGGGTCGCTCCCTTTGGGTGCGTGGCGGTGGACGAAGGCGGCAAAGGTGATTCTTGCTTGGCTCGTGTTTGTGGCAAATACGAGATCCTGCGCATCATCGCGGTGCAGAGTTTCGGTGAAACGGTAGCAGCGTGCGACCGTTTGTAATCTCCCGGTCGCGCGATGTTACCGCCAGCAAGGTCGCAACAGCTGTTGCCGAATGCGTGCTGCCGTTGCTCTTCGTCCGCTGCTTCCAGATGTTGTAGATCGGCGGGTCAAAATAAATCTCGTGCGCAGCTAACTCACGGTTGCGCTTCTCAATCTCATCAAGCCGCTTCTGCTCGTCCGTGATCTCGGATGATGCGCCAGGGTTTACGCAAAAACGAAAAGTTTCTATTTCGCGTAAAACCACTGGAAACCGTGACTGCGTTGCGCTGACCGCCGCCGCTATCTCATCCTGCGTATAGCAGGCAGCGGATTCATGCCCTTGGGTTACGGCGGTCGCATCGTGCGACGCCTGACGCAGCGTGGAACGAACCTTGCGCGTCGTCCGCACCGGCAGCTGATGCCGGGGAATGACTCGGAGGTGCATCTATGAGCAGCCGTCCGGCTTACTGGGGCTTTAGCGAGGGCGACTACACGCCGCCTTGTGTCATCACTTCGGACAACCAAATCATCGATCTGGCTACAGCGCCGGTGCAAACATGGGCCGGGGCGTTCGATCCGGAGGAGGTCGAGATCATCAAGGATGCTGTGACGCGCTGGCAGATCGCGGTTGCTGCTGGCGCTGCGCCTGAGGACGCTGCCGGATATGGATGGGCCGGCGAGGGGTTTGGCTATCTCGCATGGAAACAGCGCGAGATCGATGGGGAGCACTGCGAGCAGGAGAAACTGAGGGAGTGGAGCAGGCAGCGCGGCTGATCGACCGGCGCGTGGATCGGTTCCTCCAAAATTGGAGGGACCGATTGGAAGGCTTCACGACATGGCCCCGCTTCGGCGGGGGCTTTTTGTTACCGGAGTTGCTAACCAACGCGTAGCAGCGGCAGTTTTTCGAAGGGATGGAAAACATTGGAGCTCTGCCAATCGTATTATGAAACAAGCTAAGGTATGAGGTGGGACAGGCCGGAATGGAGAGGCCAGATCTGGGAAACCGTTGTACCTTCGCAGGTACCGTGGGTTCGAATCCCAACCTCTCCGCCATCGGCTTAAATAATGACCCAGCCGCCGTTATTGCGGGAATGTTGAGAAGAGTTTGGCGAATTTTTCGTTTGCTGTACGCAACGACCTGTTGCACAAATCTATACAATCTATACTATAATTAACGGCTGAGCCTCGGGGTATGCTGTGGATGACGAACTGGTCCGCGCGCAATACTGGCGAAACACCACCTCTAAGGATGTTGTAAAAAAGGAACGTTTTGAGCGCAAAAGTAATGAAGATGAAACGGAAGCATCTTGGCTTTGGTAGTTTCCTGATTTTTTTCTCGTGCAGTATGCCGGCGCAGTTATGCGCTACCGATTGGAACGAGCGGTGCGCGGTGATCGGGCCGCAGGGGTCGGGTGCGGGGTCGTCGCGGCAAGTAGATGCCATGCACGCGGTGTCGCAGCGGCTATGCGGGGCGGCCGGTAAAGCCAGAGCGCCCGTAGCGTCACGAGAACAGATGTGCGTATCTCTGCTCACTGAATTGATCGCGAAATCCGGCGAATCTCAAAATTACACCTTGCCCGTTCTCGAAAATGTTAGCTGGAGTGGCCCGGTAGGATCTGGCGAAGTTTCTTTCGAGTCCGGTTCCCCTGAAGTTATCGATGAGGCCACTGCTGACCAGATGGACGTTCGCGATGCTGGCGCGAGTGTTGCCGGCCAGCAAGCGATGAGTGCCGAGTCGGGAGACAATCTAGCGAATCAAGGAGTCGACCGTGCCATACCGGGGTCGTTGCTGGTGACAATACTCGCCTTAATCGGGATCGTCGCGGTCGCGCGCCGCGATGTTGCAGGTAAACCAAACTCTAATCCAGTTGTTCAGTCAGGGGCGGAAGTCGCGCGTATCTCGTCGCCGCGAGATGATGTGAAAGTAGATGCCGTGCATGGACGCCTGAATTAACGAGGAAGCCGATTATCAATCGCCGATGATCGACGTTTGTCGACCATAGGTCAGAATCGATAGCCTGTAGAATTTCTCCGATAAAGTGGCTGCGGTACTATCGGTGTGGCGGATACCAGCGCACATAATGTAGTCGATGAGCTGAGGCGCATGCAAAGGTATGCAATCTGGATCGAAATGCGATGCTTGTGTTTGGCAGGGCGCTCAACATAACTACTAGTTACGTACTGTTCTTCGCGAGGAGTGCGATGGTAGGCGCGGCAATCGTGCTGGTTGACTACATCTTTGTTCTCAACGAGTCAGGTTGAGAGCATGCGGTCGGAGATTACTGTGATCAGGCAACTATAACCCTCCAATAACGCTCGAAGGACAACATAAAAATGATTGTCAAGTCCGTTAGATTTTTGCCGGGGCACGCTACCAATGTCGGGGGCGATCTTGAAAGTAAAATGGTAAAACGCAGGCTGGCTGGAAAGGCAGCGCACCTGGCAACATTGACCAGCGTATTGTGTGGCCTGGCTGGCGGGTTAGGTGTGCCGGGCAAGGCTATTGCGCAGGCATGGATTGTTCAGCCCGGGGTCTCGCTGGAAGGTATTTATGACGATAATTTCAGGCTGTCTCCGAACGACCCTCAAGCGGTGAGTACTGCTCGAGTTGGCGGTTCCCTCAAACTGGCCCGCGTTACCGAGACGTCAGACATTGCGGGGCTTGTTCGCGTCGACGGAAATGCATATTTCGGTGAAGATGAAGGTTTGGACGATCAAAGCAATCAGCTGCTTGATTTTTCTTATTTTACCAAGGGAGAGCTAAGTCGCCTGGGAGGGACTTTTTCTCTACGGCGGGATACCTTGCTTAGAACGATTAGAGGGGTTGAGGGAACCGATGATCCGACCCTGGAGCCAGATCCCGACGTTGACGAGGGTTTGAGTCGCGCCAACATTGAACGCCTGCGATTGTCAGTTGGGCCATCGTGGAGCCGGTTGTTAACGGAACGTACGGAAGTCGGATTGTCATACCTATTTTCGGACAGCTCTTATAGCAACGTGCCACCAATAACGCAGGGAGATAGCAATATTTCCGATTCTCACAATCATCTAGTGGGCGGCCAACTCCTGACGCGTGTCACGGAGAGAGACAGACTGGCGCTTATTTTCAGGGCGCAACGCTATGAGGCGGATGATGACGCGACATTTAACAACTATGATCTCCAGACCGGCGTAGTTCGTGATTTCACGGAGACATTTCAGGGAAGATTGACGATAGGCGCTCGTTATACGGAGTTCGACGTGCCCGCCGAAACGGGGATTGGCGGTCAGCCCGCCCAAGTGGGCGATGATACTGGCTTCGTGGTCACGATTGGTGGGATCAAGCGAACGGGCCTGACGACATTTGCCGGAACTTTGGTGCGAACGGCCACTCCCAGTGCATCCGGGGAAATTGTGCAGAATGACCAGCTCGCCTTTAACGTTAGTCGTCAATTATCGGAACGGGCCGAAATCATTATCAGATCGACAATTTATGAAACAGAGTCGCTCACGGATCTCACGTCAAACTCCAACCGGCGGTTTATCGCGGTCGAGCCCAGATTGCGGTATGCACTCAGCCCCAGCTGGGCGGTTGAAGCCGCCTATGAGTATCGCCGTATCAAGGAATTTGATACTCCCGACAGCGCAGATAGCAATGCAGTAATGTTGTCACTTAACTATGAGTTGCCAGTTGTGGTCGAGCCGGAAGCTCCGATACAACCCTTTGGGTTAGACTAAGCAATAACTTTAGCACCGCTGACTGACATTGGAGAATATTTGTGAATCAAGGAGATAGACAGCCAGTTATGATGCTTGGGGACTATGTCACTATTCTCAGGCGTCGTAAGCTCCAACTCATTATTCCGTTTCTTTTGATTCTCGCTGCAAGTGTCACCCTGGCTTTTACGTTGCCCCCGGTTTACCGGTCCGAGGCCACGATATTAATCGAGAGACAGGAAATACCTGAGGAGCTCATTACCACTACCGTTACCGGGTTAGTGCAGGAACAAATCGAAAGCCTAAAGCAGCAGATCCTGACCAGCGACAATCTGTGGGATATCGCTGAAGAGTTCAATCTGTACCCCGAAGACCGCAGCGTAGAGAATCGCCAGGATATCGTATCCTCCATGAAGGAAGATATTCTGGTCGCGATGGTAGATGTTGAGGCTGCAGATCCGGAAAATACGTCAAAAACATCCATCGTAACAGTCGCTTTCACGGTTTCTTTTGCCGCGAGCACACCCGAGGTTTCTCAGGCTGTCACCGAGAGGCTGTCGCAGTTATTCATGGAGAGAAACCGGGAGGCACGCAGAACACAAACCACCGAAGTAACATCGTTCCTGGGTGCGGAGGCTAAACGTCTGAGCGAAGAGATAGCGACGTACGAGCGCGATCTGGCCGCATTCAAGCAGCAAAATGTAAACCGGCTGCCTGAACTCAACAGTATGAATATGAAGCTTTATGAGCAGACCGAGCTTGACCTGCAGCGGGTAGAAGATGAAATACAGGCAATGCAGACTCAGCAAATGAGCCTGCAGTCGCAGCTCGCGATAACTGAACCCTACAAGGAGATCGTGACTGAGGACGGTACTGTATTGTTGTCTGACTCGCAAAAGCTCAGCGTACTTACGTCCCAATATTTACAGGCTACGTCCAAGTACTCCAGTGATCATCCGGACGTTATACGGCTACGGCGGGAAATAGAGTCCCTGGAGGGTACGTCAGGGGCTGGTACTGCTACTGATATACTCGCCAAATTAACCATCGCAAGGGACGCGTTGCTTGAAGCGCGGCAGACTTACTCGGAATCACATCCCGATGTTCAAAGATTCGGGAGCGAGGTAGCGACCCTCGAGCAGGCGCTACGCAACAAGAGCTACGAACGTTCTACCGGAGCTCAGGAAGCCGCGGTCAGGCCGGACAACCCGGCGTATGTATCGATTAAAATACAGCTCGATACCTTGCAGGCCAACTTGCTGGCCTCGCAAAATGAACAGCAGCAACTGACACAGAAACTCGCTGAGTACGAGAACAGAATTGCCCAGACGCCTGTCATCGAAAGCGAGTATCAGGCACTCGCGCGCGGCTATGATAATGCGCGCGCTAAATTTGAAGAAATCAGGGGCAAGCAGCTCCAGGCGCAACTCGCCGAGCAGCTGGAATTCGGTAGCAAGGGGCAGCAATTCAACTTAGTGGAACCGGCGTATCTGCCAAGCTCCCCGGAGAGCCCAAATCGGATAGGGCTCGCGTTGCTGGGCGTGGTATTCGCCTTTAGTGGAGGCATCGGCAGCGTGTCGCTCGCGGAGTATATGGACCGCACCATTCATGGGTCGAAGAGCCTGGTCGCGATCTTTCACGCACCCCCATTGGCCGTTATTCCTGTAATAGATAACGGCGGACGTCTGTTGGTGAAAGGCAAGCAACGGAGGCTTCCCGCGGCGGCTTCGGTAATCGCGGCGATGTTTGCTTTGGGCCTAACCCGCGCGCACGTGCATGTTTGGCCGAGCCTCGGCGCCTGATAAACGAACGCATCCACTTGAATATTAATTCTTTACCAGTATGGTATACCGTGAATAACTGACACATATCCAGACTCCTCACTACCAGGTCGGAATCCAATGCCATGGATGGACTTCTGGATTCCGGCTTTCGACGGAAGGATGGCTAAGCAATGACAGTAGTTTATGGGGCAACACATTGGTAGTACGACCGAACCACACCGAACGGTAAAAGATCATGGATAGAATCGCAAAAGCCCTTGAGCTCGCCCGCAAGTCGCAAAAGCCTTCTGGCGGAAGGATGCTGCAGACTAATGTCGAAACGGAGATTTCGTACACGTACACGCGGACAGTGCCGGTCGATGTGGCCTTTCTCCGTAAACAACGCGTAATTGGCGGCATTCAGGATAAGCGCATCGTTGATGCCTACAAGTTATTGCGGACGCGCGTGCTTCAGCGCATGCAACAGAACAACTGGAAGACGCTGGGTATAACGAGCGTCGGAGAGCATGATGGCAAGACATTAACAGCGGTTAATCTCGCCATCAGCATTGCCATGAAGCTTAACTTCACGGTTTTGCTGGTCGATGCCGACATGCGGCGGCCTAATGTTCACAATCTGTTTGGCTTCCAGCCAGCGCTTGGGCTTAGAGACTATCTGGAGGCCGATGCGAGTATTGAAGACATACTTGTAAACCCTGGCATTGATCGACTGGTTGTCTTGCCGGGTCGTGGCGGTGGCGATACTTCGTCAGAGCTGTTGGCGTCACCCCGCATGATGGATTTGGTGCAGGAGCTCAGGTCTCGCTATTCGTCGCGCCTGGTCATTTTTGATCTTCCGCCGGTGCTGGTGGGCGACGACGTCGTTGCGTTCGCTCCAAACCTGGACGCGGCCTTGCTCGTCGTTGAAGACAACAAAACGCAGGGGGACGAACTGGCGCGCACGGTTGATCTACTGGAAGGGATCGATTTGATCGGCACAGTGCTAAATAAGTCAACCGAGGAAAATCAGGGCTACGATTACTATTATTATTAGAAACAGGGGATAGGGTAGCCGGCCTCTTACCGGTATCAATTTGCTTCGAAGCACACGGCGTCCGGATCGATAGTAGCGGAGCTTTTGATAGGCGCAATGCCTTGAAAGCGTCTTGCATACAGGGTCGTCTGCTTTTCGCCATACTTATAATGGGTCGGATTCCATAATGAAAGCAGTTATTTTAGCGGGCGGACTGGGGACGCGTTTGTCGGAAGAGACGTCAACCAGGCCAAAGCCGATGGTCGAGGTGGGCGGCAAGCCTATCCTTTGGCATATCATGAAGATTTATTCCACGCACGGAATAAACGACTTCGTGATCTGTTGCGGCTATAAAGGCTACGTGATTAAAGAATACTTCGCCAACTACCTGTTGCACATGTCCGACGTAACGTTCGATATCAAGAAGAACAAGATCGATATTCATCAGAACAGTGCGGAGCCTTGGCGGGTGTGTCTGATCGATACCGGTGATAACACGGGGACTGGCGGGCGACTCCGGCGCGTCAGATCATACTTGGACGATGAGACTTTCTGCCTCACCTACGGCGACGGCGTAAGCGATATCGACATCAAAGCGCTGCTTGATTTCCATCATCAGCAGAAATGTCTGGCGACGTTGACTGCCGTCCAGCCGCCCGGCCGGTTCGGCGCTTTCAGCCTGGGCAACGATCAGCAGAAGATAGCGCAGTTTCGTGAGAAGCCCAAGGGTGACGGTGCCTGGGTCAACGGCGGGTTTTTCGCGCTGGAGCCGAAGGTCGTCGATTATATAGAAGGGGACGAAATCTTCTGGGAGGCCGAGCCGCTATCAAAATTGGCAGACGACGGGGAGCTGGCGGCCTATAGACATTACGGGTATTGGCAGGCGATGGATACGCTCAGAGATAAGCTTGTCCTGGAGGAGCTTTGGCGTACGAAGAGCGCCCCCTGGAAGGCATGGTAGTTTATGTCGACATCAGATTTTATCGTCATCGGTGGCGGCGTGATCGGGCTTAACATTGCCCGCGAAATAAAAAAATCTTTCGCTGATGCAAGTGTCACCGTCATAGAAAAAGAACCGTCCTGCGGTACTCACGCCAGCGGACGCAACAGCGGTGTATTGCATGCTGGTTTTTACTACACCGCGGACAGCCTGAAAGCCAAGTTCACTCGGGATGGGAACCGGTTGCTGACCGAGTACTGCGAAGAACGGAAGATTCCTCTAAACAAATGCGGCAAACTAGTAGTCGCCCGGGACGAAGCAGAGGATCGGATGCTGGATGAGCTGCTTCGCAGGGGGCAGCGTAACGGTGTGCAGCTTCAAGAGGTGTCGGCCGACGAGGTGCGGGAAATAGAGCCCCGTGCGATAACTTTTAAGCGGGCGATATTCTCTCCGACCACGTCTTCCGCTGATCCGAGTGCGGTCTTGGTGCGTATGGAGCAGGACGCGAAAGTCGAAGGTGTGGCTGTTCGTAATTCCGAAAGTTACGTTTCGATACGCAACGACCGTGTTACCACGACGATTGATAATTACGATGCCGGCTACGTGATCAACGCCGCCGGACTTCATGCGGACAAGGTTGCGCGCGATTTCGGGTTCTCCAAGCGCTTTCGTATCCTTCCCTTTAAAGGCTTGTACTTGAAGTCCAGTGCGCCGCCAGGGGAATTTCGCACAAACATTTACCCGGTACCGGATTTGAATAATCCTTTTCTGGGCGTGCACGTTACCGTTCAGGTTGACGGGCACGCGAAGCTCGGGCCTACCGCGATACCTGCGTTATGGCGCGAGCAATATAATGGCCTGGATAATTTTCAGATGAGAGAATTCGTCGAAATAGCATCCAGGTCGGCGAGTTTCTTCGCCGCATCGCGTTTCGATTTCAAGCGGCTGGCATTGACCGAGATGCGGAAATATTCGCGACGGCACATGGTTTCTCTGGCCTCATCGCTGGCGCGCGGTATTACACAGGACACCTTCAGGAACTGGTCCAAGCCGGGAATCCGCGCGCAACTCGTGGATATACAAGCGCGCAAGCTGGAGATGGATTTCGTGCTGGAAGGCGACCACAGATCAATGCATGTATTAAACGCTGTTTCTCCAGGTTGGACATGCTCCATTCCGTTTTCGCGCCACGTGGTCGAAGAAATAAAAGGGAAACTTCAATGAATGGCAAAAAAATACTAATCACCGGAAATATGGGCTACGTGGGGCCAGGGGTTGTGTCGCATCTGCGTGCGCAATACGCAAACGCGACCATTGTCGGCGTTGATCTGGGTTACTTTGGGCATTGCCTGACCGGGCCCGCGTGCTTGCCAGAAGCGCGACTTGACGTTCAATACTTCATGGACGTGAGAACGATGCCGATGGACGTACTCAAGGGCGTCGCGGCGGTCGTGCATCTCGCGGCGATCTCGAATGACCCCATGGGCAATGCATATGAAGAAATTACGCATGAGATCAACTATGAGGCCAGCGTCAGGGTAGCCAAGCTCGCCAGAGAGGCCGGCGTGGAATCTTTCGTTTTCGCGTCGAGCTGTAGTGTTTATGGATACGCGGAAGGATCCGCGCGCGATGAAAAGTCGGAGTTGAACCCGTTAACGGCTTATGCCAAATCGAAGATCAATACAGAAAAAGCGATTAAATCGCTCGCCAGTGACGAATTCGCGGTCACGTGCCTGAGGTTTCCCACGGCATGCGGCATGAGCGATCGTTTGCGGCTCGATCTGGTACTCAACGACTTTGTGGCCGCGGCTGTCGCCACCAGAAAGATTTCAATCCTGAGTGATGGCACGCCCTGGCGACCACTGATCGATGTCAAGGATATGGCCAGGGCGATTGACTGGGCCATATGTCGCGACGCGCATAATGGACACGCTTTTCTCGCCATTAACGCAGGCCGCACGGAATGGAACTACCAGATCAAAGATCTCGCGGAATCAGTCCAAGCGATTATGCCCGGTATCGAGGTCAGCCTGAATAAGGATGCGCAGCCGGATAAGCGTTCATATCGGGTTAATTTCGACATGTACAAGCAGCTGGCGCCGGATCATCAACCGCAGACTGACTTGAAGCGATCGATTACCGAACTCAAAGAAGGATTAGAGAGAATCGATTTTAAGGATAGCGATTTTCGCGAATCCGATCGTATGCGGCTGAAAGTGCTAAGCGGGCTACGCGAGGCCAGTTTGTTGACTGATCGGTTCGAATGGCATTCCAGGAAAAGCGATGGCCTTAAGCATTGATAAGCCTTTTGTATCCAGCCTTGTAGCGTAGTCCGGAGCCAGGAAATGAACTTTACGCAAACAAAGCTTGCCGGCGCTTACCTGATAGATATCAAGACGATGGTTGATGAGCGCGGCTTTTTTGCGCGTGGCTGGTGCCGGAAAGAGTTTGAAGCGCACGGCATGGTGGCGAAAATAGTGCAGGCAAACATGTCTTTCAATCACAGACGAGGAACCCTGCGCGGCATGCATTATCAAGTCGCGCCTTATCGGGAAACCAAACTGGTGCGTTGCACACGTGGGGCAATTTACGATGTCATTGTGGATTTGCGTGCCGACTCACCCACGTATCTTCAGTGGATAGGCGCTGAATTGACCGCGGATAACCGCCGTATGCTCTTCGTTCCGGAAGGCTTTGCCCACGGTTTTCAAACGTTGACCGATGCGTCTGAAGTGTTTTATCAAGTCTCAGAGTTTTATACGCCCGGCGCCGAGCGCGGGGCGCGCTACAACGACCCGGCTTTTGACATAGCCTGGCCTCTCGATGCCACAGTTATTTCCGAAAAAGACGCCAACTGGGCGGATTTCCGTTCGGGGCAATAGCCCGCGTGTACCAGGCTTCGGCTGCCGACATAATGCTTTTTGATTGGAGTGCGACATGATTATTGTTGATAAAGCGCTTGCACAGCGCCAGCACGCCGGAAACCCGGTGCGGGTGGCGATGATCGGTGCCGGCTTCATGGCGCGCGGCATTGCCTTGCAGATACTTAATTACGTGCCAGGTATGGATCTGGTGGCCATTTCCAACCGCTCGCTGCCTGGCGCGAAGCGCGCCTACGCCGAGGCGGGTCAGCCGGATGTCGAGGTGGTTGAGTCGGTTGCTCAGCTCGATAAAGCCATATCGACGGGCCGCTACGCTGTCACGGAAGATGCAATGCTGTTGTGCCGTACCGGCATGGTCGATGCGGTTATTGAAGTTACCGGGGCAGTCGAGTTTGGCGCGCATGTGGTGCTCGAGGCCATTACGCACGGCAAGCATGTGATTGTGATGAACGCGGAACTCGACGGCACAATCGGACCCATTCTCAAGCACAAGGCGGACGAATCCGGGGTTGTATTCACCAATGCGGACGGTGATCAGCCGGGCGTCATTATGAACCTTTATCGGTTTGTGCGAGGAATCGGGGTCGAGCCGGTACTTTGTGGCAACATCAAAGGCTTGCAGGATCCCTATCGCAATCCGACGACGCAGGCGGAATTCGCGCGCAAGTGGAAGCAAAAGCCACACATGGTGACGTCATTCGCGGATGGTACGAAGGTATCGTTCGAACAGGGCATCGTCGCCAATGCCACCGGTATGCGCGTGGCGAAGCGTGGCATGTTCGGGCCTACAGTTCCGTCGGGAACACCAATCAAGGAAGCCGTTAACCTCTACCCGCTGGACGCCATGACAAGCGGGAGTAGCATCGTTGATTACATCGTTGGTGCGGAGCCTGGCCCTGGAGTATTCGTGCTCGGAACTCACGATCACCCGATTCAAAAACATTACCTGAACCTATACAAGCTGGGCAGTGGCCCGTTGTATTGTTTTTACACGCCTTATCATTTGTGCCATTTCGAGGTTCCGACCACCGTGGCGCGCGCGGTGTTGTTCCGCGACGCAGCTATTACTCCGGCAGGGGGCCCGTGCGTCGATGTCGTCGCAACCGCCAAGATCGACCTGAAAGCGGGCGAGGTGCTGGATGGCATGGGCTATTACATGACTTATGGCCAGGCTGAAAACGCTGATATCGCCGTAAGAGAACGTCTGCTGCCCATGGGTCTTGCGGAACATTGTGTGCTCAAACGCGACATCCCGAAAGATCGTGTGTTGACGTATGACGATGTGAATCTGCCGGTAAACCGGCTGTGCGACCGACTATGGGATGAGCAGACTGCGCTGTTTTTCAGGGATCAACAAAGCGGCGAATTGCCCGCCGCTCATGCAGGACGTTAAAGCATTGATGAATACTAGTGCCGAAAGTACCAATATCACAATTCTCAGACCGCCAAGCCGGTGGGAATTTATTGATTTCAAGGAACTCAAGGACTATCGGGATTTGCTCTGGTCAATGGTCTGGCGCAGTATCAAGGTGTTGTACGCGCAAACAATTATGGGACTTGGCTGGGCTATCCTCAATCCGTTTATCCAGATCATTCTGTTTAGTGTGATTTTCGGCAAAATTGCCAAGTTGCCTACGGATGGTGTTCCGTATGTTCTGTTCTCCACCGTTGCGGTCATTCCCTGGACTTACATGTCACAGGCGATGACGCAGTCGAGTCAGAGTTTAATTACCGGGCACACGATGTTGGGCAAAATATACTTTCCGCGACTGATTTTTCCATTGACACCGGTGCTCGCAAAGCTGGTCGACTTCGCAGTTTCGTTGATCCTGCTCGTGGCGATAATGATTTATTTTCAGGTGGCACCCAACTGGAACCTGATCTTTCTCCCCTTCTTCGTGCTTTTAATGGTCACGATACCGGCTGGCGTCGGCATGTTTCTGTCGGCATGTGCAGTCCGCTTCCGGGACGTAAAGCACGCAATGCCGTTTGCGATCAGCCTGCTGGTTTACACGGCTCCGATTATGTATTCGGCTTCCAGCATTCCGGCGGATTTTAGAATCTGGTACTCGTTGAACCCGGTGGTCGCTGTCATCGAGGGTTACAGGGCTTGTTTACTGGGTACGCCGCTGGAGTGGGCTTACATCGTCCCTGGCACAGTCACCGCCATAGTCTTGCTACTGGTCGGCGCGCTGTACTTTCGTAGAATGGAGCGTGTGTTTGTCGATGTGCTGTAAGCACGAAGAGAGTCTGTCGCGCGAACAGTCTGATGGCGCCAAGAGGGGATCTACTTTATGAATGCAAATAATTTCGCGATAGAAGTCAAAGGGCTTTGCAAACGCTATCGCATCGGACTCAAGGAAGAGCGCCATGAAAATCTGGCCTCGGCGCTGGTTGACTTCGTTAAGAGCCCGCTAAGAAATTATCGGCAATATCGGTCTCTGTATGATTTCAGCGATATCAGCCCGGAAAAAATGGATGAAGACTCTGACGACGTCATCTGGCCACTAAAAAATATCTCATTCAACGTGCATGAAGGAGAAGTGGTCGGTGTTATCGGTCGCAACGGGGCCGGTAAATCCACGCTGTTGAAGATCCTGTCGAAGATCACGCCTCCCACCGTCGGAGAGGTTCGGCTAAAAGGGCGGATAAGCAGCCTGCTCGAAGTTGGGACTGGGTTTCATAATGAGCTTACGGGACGGGAGAATGTTTACCTCAATGGCACCATTCTCGGTATGCGCAAGCGTGAGGTTGACCGCAAGTTCGATCAAATCGTCGAATTCTCAGGCGTTGAAAAGTTTCTGGATACGCCTGTAAAGCGCTATTCGAGCGGCATGCGCGTGCGCCTGGCGTTCGCTGTCTCCGCTCATCTTGAACCCGAGATTTTGATCATTGACGAGGTTTTGGCGGTCGGTGACGCGGACTTTCAGCGCAAATGTCTGGATAAAATGCAGGACGTAGGTCAGCAGGGACGAACCGTATTGTTTGTTTCACACAATATGAACGCCATTACACGTCTTTGCGGACGCGTAATCCTGCTGGAAGACGGTCGTGTTTCGATGGATGGTCCGGCGCATGACGTCGTTAGTCATTACATGAGCTCGGGCGCCGGATTGTCACCGGAAAAAGTGTGGCCAGATCTTGGCACGGCGCCAGGCGACCAGGTTGTGCGCGTAGTTGGCGTCCGTATTAAATCAGAAGACGGGCAGATAAGGCGGTGGGTCGATATCCACAAACCTATAGTGATCGAGATGGAGTATGAAGTACTGGAAGGCGGCCACGATTTCGCAACCTACTGCAACATATTTAATGAAGTGGGGGTAAAGATTTGCACCAGCATCGATAGAGATTCAGGCTGGCACAACCGCCCTCGGCCCGTTGGGCGATACATAAGTCGCGTTCGAATTCCTAGTGATCTGCTTAACGAAGGCCTTCTCTATATTACGCCAGTCATCAAAAACTTGCGCAGTAAATTAAGGCATTTTTATATGCGCGAGGCTGTTGGAATTCAAGTTGTGGAAGGAGTCAAAGAGGAGTCAGATAAATCCGGATTCGCAGCCAACCTTGGCGGCGTCATTAGGCCACATTGGCCGTGGGAAACGGATTATCTTTCGGATAAGGAACGAAAGAACGCCGCCGTTTGAATGCGGGACAATGCCTATTTGGGGCGGGCATGCTCTGCCGCGGTCCCCTTGTGAATGTTACGTAGCTTCATGACAACACAGGTTGCAACTTTTTGCCGAGCGGCTGACGCCTGTTCCGACTCTCCGACTCGTATAGTCCGGCACCTGGGTGCCGGATAAGTCACTTCCCCGCGATGATAAATCCAGGAAAAATAGCAGTAAGCGCCGGCCGCCGTGTCTGGATACAGCTTCACCGTTTGGCTCAGCGCGCCACCTCCTCCAGTTTTAAATCCGCATTCTCGCTGTCCGAGCAGCAGTTTCTACAGGAGTTCAATCTCGACTCTGTCGCAGGCCCGCTAGAGCGCGGCGATTTGGAGGCTGCGAGGCAAGCGCTGTTGCGGCATTACGATGACAGGGCCGTCCCCGCCTGGCCGATTTTTCCGAGCCGATTTACCGACGCCGGGTCATTGACCGCCGAGGAGTTGCTTGCTCAGGCAGACGACATAACGGCGCATCGATTTGGCAACGCGCGTATCTGGCTGGGCGATAAAGTCGACTGGATGCACAACCCGACGCCGGACCCAATGGCGCGATGGACCCGAGACCTGCACCGGCACCGGTGGCTGGCGATCGTGGCGGGCGCCTATGAGAGAACCGGTGACGAGAAATACGCCAGGACGTTTGTGAATCTAATGGCGGACTGGATATCTTCCAATTCGCCACCGGTGCGTAAGGACGAGGCAAATGTTGCGTGGACGTTGATGGGCGTCGGCATGCGTGCCGCGATCTGGCCGGCCGCGTTTGCAGCGTTTTGTCGATCGCGTGCGTTCACGGACGAGACCAAGCTGAATATGCTGCGGTCCGTTTACGATCACGCACAATATTTATGCACTTTCAAGACACGACTCAATCATGTGCTACGTGAAAGTAACGGGCTGGCTTACCTGAGCATATATTTTCCAGAATTCCGGCAGGCGAGCCACTGGCTTTGCACAGCCACAGATCGTTTGGGGGAAGAATTAAGAAATCACGTTAACGAAGATGGCACCAGTGTGGAGATGTCCATTGCCTATCAATGGCTGGTGGCCGACGAATTTGATGCGACACGTGCGCTGCTGCGGGAGCACGGTGTGAACATGTCCGGCGCTGATCTTGATGACTCGGTTACGAAACTGTATGCGGCCCTGGCCTACGTGTTGCGTCCGGATGGCAACTGGCCTCGCCTGGATGATGGTTTCATGGGGGAAGATCACGTGCAGCGCAAAAAACTTGCGGCTGCAGGCCGTGCGCTCGACCGCCCGGACTTCGTGTACATAGCGACCAATGGGCGTTGCGGTCAAAAGCCTGACAATACTTCCTGTGCGTTCCCAAATGCCGGGCTCTACATCATGCGCAGTGACTGGTCGGACGATGCGCGCTATCTCTTGTTCGACGCAGGTCCGTTCTCCGGCTACCATGGCCACGAGGACAAGCTCAGTATTGAGGTGCATGCCTACGGGCAGTCTTTTCTCATCGACCCGGGATGTTATGCCTATAATACAGTCGATCCTTATAGAGCCTATTTCATAAGCTCGCGCGCGCACAACACCGTTACGGTGGCGGGCTTGAGCCAGGTCCGTCGCTGGGAACGCGGCAATCTGGACCCGGCCAGAACCACGGATCAACAAGGAATCTGGGTCAGCAGTGATAATTTTGATTACGCGCAAGGCATCTACAGCGACGGCTACGGCGCCTACGCTTTTCAGCGTCCGCCCGGGGCTGGCACAATTCGCGATGTAAATCACACACGCCGCGTGCTGTTCGTCAAGCCGGACTACTGGCTGATTATCGATGAGCTTCAGTCAATGGCAGGATTACAGGACTACGAGCTGATTTTTAACACTTCGCCGGAAGTCGAGGTCTTGTCCGCGGACTCGCGGCGCACGTGCCTCGCCAGCAAGCGTAAAAAGGCGCGTCTGTATCTCGTCAATGCGTCCACCCTGGACATCCATTCAAAAACAGTTGTCGGTTCCGAAAACCCAATCCAAGGATGGTTCGCCGACGGCTGGAATGGGCACAAAATTCCTTCGCCTACGTTGATTCATCGCATCGGGCCTGCCGAGTCCGTGCTGGTGACAACGTTACTATACCCATGCCTGGGTGAACAGCATGTGAACCTGGAGCCGCTGAGTGTGCGAGGCGGTAGTGGTCTCGCGTACCAGGTGACTTCCAATCTAGGCGCCGATTACCTCATGTTATCGTCGGACAACAAATGCAAGGCGTTTGGCCCGTGTGAATCGGACGCTACGATTGCTGGTTTCCGAGGCGGTCACGGCCAGCGGCCGCGCCAACTTTTTGGTTAGAGATCATTTCAATCCGGACCAGACAGACCTGCTCCTGCAACAAATTGAACTGGCACAAGTTGAGTGGTCGCATAAGCTTGCGTCTCGTCCAGTCAACGAAGCAAACGAAAATAGAGCATTTGAGGAATATAGAAAGGCGTGGTCCGAGATATCATTCGCGAACTGGCCAGCAAAAACTATTATCTGGCCAAAATGTACCTGAACTGGGGATATATGCTCGCCGACTTTCGCGGCGACCACCCGGTTGTGGTTTACCAGATGGGCAAGGTGGGTTCCTCTACCGTGGTTGCTTCGTTGCATGCTCTCGATCTCAAGCGGCCAATTTATCATGTGCATACGTTGATATCCGAGCGCATCAGGGACCGGCGGCGAAAATACGAGAAGATGTTCAGGAACGGTTCGCCGATGGAACTGCGCAGAGCAAGTCATCTGTTCGCCAGTCAATATTTAAGCAAACGGATCAAGCGAGGCGCGTTCGGACAGCGATGGAAAGTAATCACGCTGGTCAGGGACCCGATCGCAATGAATGTGTCTAGCTTTTTCCAGATCATTGACTATTTTATTCCGCGGTTTTTTTCGAGATATGAGACCGGGCAATTGCAGGTCGAAGACGCGATCGAAATCTTCCTTGAAAATTACGGGCACGATGCGCCACTTGGCTGGTTCGACATCGAGCTGAAGTCCACTTTCGGCATCGACGTCTTTGCAACGCCTTTCTTGGCCTCGAAAGGTTACACCACTTATCGGGGAACAAATGTGGATGCCCTGGTATTGAGACTGGAGAGCATAAACACGTCCGCTGAACCCGCTTTCAAGGAGTTTCTGGACATCGAGAACTTCAGGCTTGTGCAGGCCAATGTGGCGGATGACAAGAACTACTTTGCCGCGTACAAAGCATTCAAGCAAAAGCTGATTCTGCCGCAAGCATACCTTATTAAATATACGACTCAATGCTCGCGCGACATTTTTACACAGAAGAGGAACTCACCGGCTTCCGGCGCAAGTGGGGGGCGTGAAACTCAGTGTGAACGGGTTAGCCCTAAAGCTGTGTTATCGCGCACCGCGACAGATCAGCGCTATTGGCATCTGGCGAGTTTATCGGAGGTGAGCAAACCGGAGTTGAGCCAGGTGGACGCCATCTTGTCATAGCCTGCCTGTGAGGGATGAATATATTGAGCGGTATTTCCCTGCGGCACCATATCGCAGCTGCCATCCGCACATGAGTAATCCAGCGCGCTGTACTGGTCAACGATCTCAATGTCGTCGTCAGGTCGGCTGGCTACCAGGTTTTCTAATGCCTGATTATATTCAATCACGCGCGCGTTCTGGAAGGTGCCGTCCGGGTTACTGCGATCAATGATTTTTGCCACATAAACGCTGACCGGAGTACTTGTGTCGAGCTCCCATTGATCGATCTCATCAAGGATTTGTTCTACATGGCCGGCGCGTGTGACGGCATCGAAGTTATCGCTGTTAATCGTGTTAGTGCCCGCGTGCAACAGCACGATGTCGGCGGGATTCAACATTAGCCAGAAGCGAACATTTTGAGCGATCTGTAGCGCGGTGAATCCACCGTGTCCCTCATGCTGCGGATCTCCGACCGGTGGGATTGCGGCCTCGCCATTCGACTCGCCGCCCACAAAATCCACCATGAAACCATTGTTGGTCAGACCATCGAATAGCTTTCTGCGATAACCCACTCTTGTCTCCAAAGGCGGAATCTCGCCCGCGAAAGTGCCGAGTGTAATTGAGTCCCCCAATGGCATGATCGCCGGATTGATAATCACGGTTTCAACGCCAAGCGCGAAGCTCTCGGGATCGTCCACCCGGAACTGAAACGTATCCAGCCCGCGCGGTCCGAGGGTGTTCGGCGTGTAAATAAACTCGCCCGTCGTTACATCGAGAATCTCTACTGTACCTTTGTCGGTTTGTATCGGGCCGGTAACCATCGAAGCATTGGGATCGAGGCTGAAAGTCAGTTCGTTAGCGTTGGAATCGCTGTCGGTGGCGCGCAAGAAACCTCGCAATCCCGTTACGGTGGATTGCGGCGTGGTTGAGCAACCTTCCAGCGCTACCGGTGCATTATTGGTGGGAGGCGGCGGCGGCTCGCCCCCGCCGCCGGGTGGTGGCTCGCTTCCACCCCCGCCACCGCAAGCAACGAGCATCAAGACGGCCACGGTTGCCGGCAGCATTACGCTATGGCGCCAACTCCGACCGCGGATCTCACCGGCATGGCGATCAGCCGCGTTCTGAATTGGGGCCCGCTCCACTTTATTGCGCATCGTAATTTCCGTCTTGTAATCTAAAGAAATATGTTTACGCTTTAGCGGCTTGCGAGGTACGTGTAAGCAATCGTGTAATGCGATCAGGACGATCGTTGATGGTCCTGACCAAAGTCGCTACGTTTTATTGCGGACGACCTGATGCTGTAGCGCGTTAGTGTATGGTTTCCGGACAGGCTAACGCCAATCGACGCACATAAAGTGCCGACGGCCATATACAATTGCTTATCGTGCCGCTTGCAATAGTTCGACTTTCGGGACCTCCATTGGCGGATAGCGGAAGGATTAGCCGCGAGCGGCGTGGACGGCTTATAACTACGAGAAACGAATGCCTTTACTGTGTTAGCGCAGCTTGTGATGCTTCGGCGCGCCACATTGAATTCTGATTGTTTCGTTCGGATTTTTTTATATGACTAGACACGCGCCACCCACGATGTCCGGTGGGTCGTTTCGACAGCTCAAGCGCTTTCCCTGGTCTGGTTTCTGGATGTTGTTTGCCGGACGAGGCCCGACGGGTCGCATCGCCACTCGGTTGGCCGGCTTATTCGCCCGCCCATATAAGGGTCGGCGTTATCTCGCTCGGTTGAATGCTCAGGGGTATTACTCTCCGTCCGCCGTGATCAGTTGTCGTCATCTAACCACGGGCGACCACATTTTTGTCGGTGATCGTGTAACCATTTATGAAGCGGACGCAGGCGAAGTGCACATAGGAGATCGCGTCGCGATCCATCAGGACACCGTAATTCAGGTGGGCGAGGGTGGCCGCGTTGAGATCGGCACTGATACGCACATCCAGCCGAGGTGCTATGTATCCGCACAAAAAGGCTGGCTTACCATTGGCAACCACGTGCAAATCGCGTCGAATTGCGGGTTTTATACACACAGTCACGGCATGGAGGCCGGCGAGCTAATGCGCAGACAGCCGTTGCGCACAAAAGGAGGAATCGTCATCGGCGACGATGTCTGGCTGGGCTTTGGGGTCATTGTTCTGGACGGCGTGCGTATCGGTAACGGTGCGATGATCGGCGCGGGCGCGGTCGTCACCCGTGACGTGCCGGCCGACGCCATCGCGGTCGGAATGCCCGCGCGCGTTATCGGCAAGCGTACGCCGGCCGACAAGTCTTGAGGAAAACAAGCGCGCTTGCTGCGTCAAGCGCGCTTGGCGCAGGAACCCCACAAATGACGGACCTTTAACCGAGCGACCGAATCCGATGCGTAACTGAACCCTTGTACGAGCGCAGTAGTTTCGCTCGATTGCCGTGTTCAATACGTCGATTCATGCTTGCCGGAAAAAACTATTGTACTAAAGATATAGCCATGATAATCGACGCGCGCTCCTTGCCGGACAACGATCAGATTGAGGCGGACCTTTGCATTGTCGGCGCCGGGCCTGCGGGGCTGACGCTCGCGCGCACGCTCGCCGGCCATGGCCCCAGAATCTGCGTGATCGAGAGCGGGGGGCTGGAGCCGGAGCAGGATTCTTCGGTCCGCGATCTGAGCTACGGACGCAACATCGGACTGGATTATTTTCGGCTCGATGACGCGCGTGGTCGCGGGTTGGGTGGGTCCGGCACCAGGTGGAATATACCCACGGACAATGGCGCGGCTGGGGTACGATTGCGGCCGCTCGAACCCATCGACTTCGAGGCGCGCGACTGGCTGCCCAATAGTGGCTGGCCAATCGATTTCGCCCATCTGGAACCGTATTACGCCAGGGCGGCGGCGCTGTGCAATATCGAACCGAGTCCGCCCAGTCCGGATGAGTGTGCGCGCCGGGACGGGGCGTGGCCATTGCCGCTTGACCGTGAGACGGTGCAGACGGCAATGTTCCAGATTGGACCCGCCGGAGTCTGGTGGGGCGAGGATACGATCTCCGCGATTAGCAACGCGGGCGTGACCGTGCTGGTAAACGGTACGGTTACACGGGTCGAAGCACGCAATGATACCCAAAGCGTAACTGGCGTGCGAGTCGGCACCTTGACCGGGCGAACCATTAGTGTTGCCGCAAAGATTGTTGTGCTGGCGTGCGGTGGCATAGATAACGCGCGATTATTGTTGATGTCCGATGAAGTTGCTAGGGGTGGCCTCGGCAACGATCATGATCTTGTCGGCCGATATTTTATGGAGCATCCGCACCTGCTGGCGGGCGTTCTGGTTCCGTCACATGCCGATGTGTTCGAAAAGGCGGCTCGCTACCAGTTGAGAAAATCCGGATCTACGTGGGTGGAGGGGCGACTTGCGATAGCAGAGCCGACGGCGCGCCGCGAACAACTTCGCGGCTTCGTGGTTGCCCTCCATGCACTACCGCGCAAAGGGACATTGCGTAGCCTGGAATTGCAGGACACCCCAACGGGTGGTGAAATTGCGGCGGAGCTGATGCTCTCAGCGGTTAAGCGTCGTGTCTGGCCCTACGATGCGCGCTCGCGTCTTCGCGAGTTGGCGGCAGATCCTGCGGGGGCTATGCGCACCTTGCGGCATCAGGTTTCACGGTACCGGCGTCTAAGCGAGGATCAGCCACGGGGCCAGCACGCCGCAACGAGCGCGCCGCCGGAAGTGTTTGCGCTCAATGTGATGGCTGAACAGGAGCCGCATCCGGACAGTCGCGTATTGCTTGACTGGCGTCATCGCGACGCAATGGGCCAGCCGCGCGCGGCGCTGGACTGGCGGGTGACGGAAAATGACGTGCGAGCGATTACGCGCTCGCTTGAACTGATCGGGCGACAAATCGAATCAGCGGGACTGGGACGTTTTCATACGCCGCTTCACCCGACGTTACCGTCTGATCGGCTCAAAGGCGGCTACCATCACATGGGCACCACCCGCATGCACACCGACCGGCGCATGGGCGTGGTCGACGAGGACTGCAAGGTGCACGGTATCAGTAATCTTTACATCGCAGGCAGCTCGGTGTTTCCGACCGGCGGCTACGCCAATCCTACCTTGACCGTGGTGGCGCTGGCTGTACGTCTCGCCGATCGTTTAGCGCGTCGCCTGGATGAAGGTGCGTTCTAACCGGTGGATTAATGGCCACAGTTGGTGTCGTCGGGCCGGCGCCGTCGTCAGGTTTGTCGCCTGCGCGCCCACAGCCGCCCCACGATCCAAAGCACGAGCCATATCGGTAATCCGATAGCCAGACCCGCTACGAACGCGAACGCGAAATAGCGGTAGCGCGGTTCAGGCAGCATGTTCTTGATGGTTTGACTCAGCCCGCCGCCATCGTCTTCCCCCAGGAGATAGCGCGCGATGGCCTCGGCCTCGACCTCGTTCAGCCCCATGTTCGGCATGGTGGAGTCGCGCTTGTCGAAACGCGGCTCCAGTATGTGGTACGTCAGCCAGATCTTTATCCGTTCACGCCCTTGCGCTCGCACCAACTCCGCCCTTGCGTCCTTGTAACGGTTAAATGGTTCTTCGTCGCGCGCATCGAGGGCGCGCAATGCTTGCAGATAGTCTGGCGAGTGAATCCGCGCGTCTATACGGTCGAACATGGGCCCGCTACCGCGATTCAGCACCGGTCCGTTCGTGCCGCCCAGCTCGAACTCGCCTGTAAGCCGGTGGCAGCCAAAGCATCCGTTCTCACGCATCAACTCCTTGCCGTCCTCCGCCAGCGCGGCGGGATCCGCCAGTTCGGCCAGCGTAAGGTCATGGGCCTTGGCGGGGTCATACTGTACCTTGAGCACCGCGCCCTGGTTGTCCTTGACCGGCAGCAATGGCGAAAAATAAAGGCCGTCCGGCCCGAATGCCAAGCCCAGTACCGGGTCAGTCTGCTCACCCTCCGCGGCCGCGACAAAATGTTCTGGCATATTGACGAGCATCCCGTCCAGCACGTCATAGCCTATGCGGATTACTCCCGAATCGCTCGATGACGCGACAAAAAACTGATCCGCGTACTCGTCAGGGAAAAACGACGCAGTAGCCGAATAATCCATCTGTACAGGCCCCATGCTGTCCAGAAAAACATACGCGGCATTGGCAGCGATACTTTCGTCGCTGCCGTTCCAGAGATAGTTCTGTCCCTGCCTGACCTCCAGAAAGCGGTCGCTCTCCAGTCCGTTCTCAGTGACCACAACGTGACCGTCGACGATCGCGAGGCTGAAGGGGTTTCGCATGCCATACGCCCAGACGTAATTCCGGGCCTTGGTCGTATCGTCGTCAATATAGAAGGGATTGTCCGGTACGGGTGTTCCGTCCAGTTCCATGCGGAGAATCTTTCCAAGCGTGGAATCGATGTTCTGGCTGTTCAATGGCGATACAAAGCCATCGCCGACGCTGACATAGAGCATATTGTCGTGCACTTGGCACGGCCCGATCTGATGCGAGGGGCCGGACTCGTCGCGCGCAAAGATTTCAGTAAACTCCACCCGTGACTTGGGTTCGAGGGAAAACGTGCCGGGCGTTGAGTGAAAACGCATCACGTTGTTTCGCAGAACGTTTTCGTCGTCCTGGTACGCAAAAGTCACATACACGTAGCCGCGCTTCGGTTCCAGGCAAAGCCCCGCCAGGCCGACTTCCGACTCGCCCTGCGGAGGCTCATTATCAAATTCGGTTTGAAGAAAACCGGTTGCAAAGGTTTTTACGGTGCGGTCATTGGTTACAACTTTTACTGTGCCCCGCAGTTCCGTAACGAAATACAGTGGGTCCTTTGGGCGGTCCCCCGGATGCGGCACGAACGCGACAGCGGTCGGATATTGATACCCTTGCGAGTCGATGGCGAGGGAAAAACCGTCCGGAACGGCCCACTCCTTTTTCCAGTCCTCGTTGCTGTCTGTGGCCGCGCTGGACTCATCAAGCTGACGATCCGCGCTGACGATCGTCACAGTGCAAAACATGCCCGCGATAATGGCTAGCGCAAGCCGCTTGACTGAGCGCGATGGGTAGATACAGCAACATTTATGCATCTTCAGTCCACAATTAGGAAGTAACGGAGTGGCCCTGCCGGCGTCCACGCGGTAACGCGCACCGGGCAAGGAGCGATTTCACCTGATATGAGCAATTGGTCTTCATTATAATGTAGGGTAAAAGTAGTCACCACACTGTTGCTTGGGGAATATCCGCGTACCGTTAGCATCGACGGCCAGGCCGCGTGCTTGAATCCAGCCTGTTCGGCGTGTCGGAGTTGCAAACTTATCTTGGGATTGCATGCATTTAGTTGGCACGGCGCCTTTAAGGCTTGCCTGACGCCACGTCACACATATAAGGAGACAGGTGCATGATTGTTGAGCGCCCGCTGGTGAGCGTGGTCACGCCCGTATTCAACGGCGAGGCTTATCTGCGCGCTTGCGTGGAGAGTGTGCTTGCGCAGACTTACCCTTCGCTGGAATACGTGATAGTGGATAATTGCAGCACCGACCACAGCCAAGAAATCGCGGAACACTATGCGGCTTTGGACACCCGTATCCGCGTGGTGAAAAATCCGCACTGCTTGCCAATGCTTAAGAACTGGAATCATGCGCTACGGCAAATCAGCGCATCGAGCCGTTATTGCAAGGTGCTGCACGCCGACGACCTGATGTTCCCCGACTGTGTTGAGCGGATGGTTGAAGTGGGCGAAGCGCACCCAACGGTAGGGGTCATTAGCGCGTATCGCATCGATGAGGATCATGTCAATCTGGATGTCATACCCTACGAGACGACCTTTATTTCCGGAAAGGATCTGTGCCGCCGGCGACTGCTCGGGCAGCCGGACCTGTTCGGCTCACCAAGCTCGCTGATGCTGCGCGCCGACCTGGTGCGCGGCAGGGAGCGATTCTACAACGAAGACAACCTGCATGCGGACAGTGAGGTATGCCTCGATCTTTTGCGGCACGTGGATTTCGGTTTTGTGCACCAGGTGCTCACATACACCCGCCGGCATAACGAAGCCGCGACGACCGCGGCGCGTAAGCTGAACACGCACAAGGCGTCGCATTATGTGCATTTCGTTAAGTACGGACGCTATTTTTTGAGCGATGAAGAGTACGCGCGTCGGTTAAAACAACTGCGCAAGACGTACTATAGGTTTCTTGCGGCAGAGTATCTGCAAAGCCTGCTTGACCGGCATAATCATAATAAGAGAGATGCATTCTGGGGATACCATCGGGCGCAGCTAACGGGGCTTGGGCAATCGCTGAGCAAGCCGGCGCTGATCGCCTCGTGCATAGCAGTACTTTATAATCAGGGGCTGAACAGTTTAAAGGTGTAGCCGCCCGAGTATTTCCCACCGGAGGGGCAATTATTTCCCACCGGAGAGGCAATGTGGTTGCAGGCCGACGTTTTGCAACGTAACGATGCGCTAAGTTTACGTACGGATATTCAGGCAGGAAATGGATACGAAAGTCGTTTTTATCATGGGGCCCGGCCATTGCGGTTCGACATTGCTCGATCTCTTGCTCGGTAGTCACTCGCAGAGCTTCTCGCTGGGTGAGCTAAACCGGCTGGGAAGCCTGATCGACGCGCGCGCCGGTGAATATCAGAAGATCTGCGGCGTTTGCGTGCGCGAGTGCGACTTCTGGAACAGGCGCGCCGGGATGGCCATACTCAAGATCTATTTCTCGCAAAAGAACCGCTTACGCTCAGCTCTGGGGCGGGCTGCGCAAAACATCTATAACCCCTACAAGCTCATTTCCCGCTGGAGCGGTACGCGCGTGTTGATCGATTCGAGCAAGAATCCAAGCTGGGTCAAACGCCGTATGGCGCCGCGGCACACGTGGCGACGCATCGAGCCATATCTCATCTACATGTGCAGAGATGGCAGAGGAGTCGTTAATTCGTACTATAGAAAGTATCCAGAGCGGGGAATGACCAAGGTCATCGAGAACTGGAAGGAGCAAATAACCACGATGAACGCATTCTACGATCGGTTTCCGCATGGGAAAACCAGAGTGCACTACGAAGCGCTGGCCAGTCAGCCGGAGCATGTCGTCCGCGCGATTTGCCAAAGCCTTGGAATTGAATATGAGAAAGGCATGCTTCGATACTGGGAGCACGAACACCATCATGTCATGGGAAACGGCGGCACGCGCTCGCTGATATACAAATATCGGGAAAAGTTTGGCACCGATCTGGCCGCCATGCGAGAACGCCAGGCTGCCGCCAAAAAGTTTTACGATGCGAGCTTTTACGACGAAATAGATATTGGCATTCGACTCGACGAACGCTGGCGTACGGAATTGTCGCGCGAACACCGCGAACAGTTCGACGCCATTGCCGGGGACGTAAACGAGGCGTGTGTAGTGAGTAACGTGTTTTCCTGCGCTCAAACCGACGCACCTTAGATATCGATCTCCGCGCCTGGCACTCGTACAATGGATAAGCCCCTGGTCTCGATCGTCGTCTGCTGCCACAACAGGCGGCACTATCTGGAGCAGACGATGAAGTCCGTGTTCGACCAGACCTACCGGCCGGTGGAGATTGTCGTGCTCGACGATGGATCAACCGACGGCACTGACGAGTTGATGCGTGGTTACGGGGACCGGGTTCGTTATCACTGGCAGGAAAATCGCGGTATAGCTGCAACGCGAACCGCCGCATGCAGGCTGGCCAGGGGCGAATTAATTGCCTTTCAGGACGATGATGATCTTATGGCGCCGCAGCGAATTACCAGCTTACACGATGCGCTCATCGCGCACCCGTCCGCGGTATTCGCTGTCGGGGACTACGCGCTGATCGACCCCGAAGGTAATCTGACCGGTGCGCGATGGATGCCCGGCAACCTAGATGAAGTTGATAAGCCACGGCTGGTCGAAGATGCACACGCCGCGGTGCTGTGGCCCAAAGTGCCCGGCGTCCCTCACACCACGCTGTTTCGCGCCGCGGATGGTGAACGGGTGGGCTGGTTCGACGAAGCATTTAAATATGCGTGCTCGGATGCCGATTTTTTCGCCCGCCTGGCCCGTCTCGGGCCGATTGTGTACGTAAAAGAAATCGTCTCCTATTATCGGCGTGGGCACAGTGCGATGTGGAATAATCAGTTGCGAGCGGACTACAGTCGCTTGCAGCTATTCGAGAAGCACCTTGAACTGGCGATTGACGACGATGACTCTTTGCGGAAGCAACTTCAGTTTCGCCTGCGACAAATGCTCATTCAGATCGCGCGCCTGAAACATCAGGGCGTGCAGTTGACCGAAAGCGGCCTGGAAGTTTACGTCCAGCGCGGCCTCGAAATGTTGGAATGGGGCGACCGCATGAGATACAAATGGCACGATTCGGTTAAGCTTCCCCTCAAGAAGCTGGTGGGGAGATGAGCATGGGCATTGACGTCAATACGCGCACAATCGGCTCGCGGGATGAAGTGGGCGCCAAGCAGCCGCCGGTCAATCACGCCATATACGTAATTACCGGCCACGGTGGCTTGAACGATCGCGTCAAGAAAGTTGTGAGCCTTCACATCGACGGCAGTTGCATTGTGTTAATCGCGCCCAAAGTCGATGGCGCCGCCTGCGAAGCAATTGTGGTTAACGCCTATCCGAATCCGACTAACATATTAAGCCTCATGAAATTGCCGAGGCTCAAGCGGATCATTGACAGCTTGTTGTACTTTCCCACAAACAGAGTGTTGTATGTAAAGCCTATTGAGAAAATATTGAAAAGGCGCATCAAAAACGATCACGAGAAAGGTCGGAGGGTTACTTTATTGGTTTGTGTGCCGCCACACGATGTTTGTCTCGTCGGGCTGTCTCTCAAAAAAAGGTTTCCGCAAATTAAGTGGCTGGTGGACTGGCAGGACCTATGGAGCTTCGACGAAAATTACTTGTCACGAACAGCGCGACCGTACAGGGCGAATCTGCTTAGGCTCGAACGCCGGATTCTGGCTTCCTGTGATTTAAACATAACAACCAACTCATATGCTAAATCCGTCCTTGAGAGTAAGTTTAATGTTCCTGTTGACAAATTAATCGCGATACCCCACCATTTTTGCAGCGACGATCTGGGCGTTCAGGCGGCCGGTACTGAAATCAGGGCCGGGCAAGTGAGTCACAAGACAGTCAGAATTGGGTTCCTGGGTACGCTCTTTAAGCCACCACGCGTGCCGGGCGCTTTAGTTCACGAAACATTGCGCGATTTCAAGGCGTCAGGGCTGAACGTAGAGGTGCATGTGCATGGCAATTATCCAAAGCATGTAACGGCTGAAGGTCTTACCCGTATGCTCGGCGACGGGCTTTTTTTCCACGGCCCATCGACGCACGAGGAGAGCCTGAGGTTACTGCTTTCCTATGATTTTCTCTTGCTTTTGCTGGCAGATATGCCCAATAGCCGTGCGGTAATGAGCATCAAGTTGCCGCACTACATGCTAACTGGAATACCTATAATCGCGATCGTGCCGGAGCGTTCGGCGGTTGCCGATGCAGTCAGGCTTACCGGGACTGGTTTTGTTGTCCCGGTTGAAAGTGACTGGCGGCCGCAGCTCAAATGCATTATCAGCGGGCAGGGCGAACCTCCAATGATACGTCGCGACGCGCGGCAGATCGACGCGTACTCATGGGATAACCTGCTGTCGAAATGGAAAGCGGTGTTTGCTTGCACTGCCAGTCAACCTCTCAGGAATTAGCGGTCTGTTTAGCGCCATGGACGGTTTTCTGAATCCCGGCTTGCGCCAGAATGACAACTGAGTTATGACAGTTGCTAATGGGACAGCACACTAAGGACTCTCTAATCAAGTGACGCTAGTAAGCGTATCTGGTGCGCTAATGGTAATTGTGACGATAACATGGTGCTGTGAGTTTGGCTGGGCTGGCGCTCAGTGGGTTACGCGTACGGTGCGACGGTGTGTTCGGCGTTCACCGGGCGCAGCTTACCTGTCGCGGCAGCAATTGCCGCCGCAGCAGATACATGCGAGCGCAAACAAAGTGTAGCCGTGGGCGAGATTCTTGGCCAAGCCCCGATAACGAACTTTGCGAAGTCTGCACAGATGCTTGACCACACCGAAGGGGTGCTCGCCCAGCGCGCGCTCCCGGGAGCGGCTCTGGTTAATGGCTTTTTGATGCGCGCTCAGTGGCTGACCGGACGTGGCCCTGCGATTTACCCGATAGCGCACACCGGCCTGTTTGGCACACTGTCTATGGTGTTCGCACCACTAAGCACGGTCGCCATACAGCGGTGTCTCGTCCCCATGCAGCAGTTCGGGCAGTTGGTGGATATCGGCTTGTGGCCTATCGGTAGCGGTCACCCTATGCACGGTGCCGCGCAGGTCAGCGCTGATGTGCCACTGCATGCCAAAGTACCATTGCTTACCCTTGCGGGTACTGCGCATCTCGGGGTCGCGCGTTCGGTTAGCGTTCTAGGTCGAGGACGGGGCATTGATGATAGTGGCATAATCGACGATGGTGCCCGCCTTCAGCGGCAAGCGGCACTCCTTAAGCAACGCGCGCACCTCGCCGAACAGCCGCTCGGTCAAAGCATGGCGCTCCAGCAGATGACGAAATCCCAGCATCGAGCTTTCATCCGGAATCGCATCCTCACCCAGCTCGAGGCCTGCAAAGCGGCGCATCGACTCACTGTCATACAGCGCGTCCTCAGCACCTGTATCCGAAAGATTGAACCACTGTTGCATAAAGTAAATGCGCAGCATCCGCTCACAGCCCAGCGGCCAGCGATCCTGACCCGCCACCGGATATTGTGGCTTGACCAGCGCCAGCAACCGGACCCACGGCATCACCGCCTCCATCTCGATGAGAAACTGTTCGCGGCGCGTGCGCTTCTTCTTTGCATTGTAAGCCAACCCCGCAAAAGTCGTCTGTTTCATCACGCGCCATCCTCGTTTGTGCACGAAGCGATCATAACAAAGACTTCAACTTGCTCAGAGATTCCCTAGTGATCGCCAAGAAAAAACTATGTGTTTTGGTGCCTGCTCACTGGGCGGCGCTGATGGGCGGGTCGGAGTATCAGGTCAGCTGCCTGGTCGAGCATCTGGTTCGACAGGAACATTACGATATTTATTATCTTGCCCGTCGTGTAAGCCCCGATTATGTGCCTCAGGGATATAAGATCATTCAGGTGGCGGACGCGAAGGGAATTCGACGCTTTGGAGAATTTCTCGATGCACCCAGGCTCTTGACGTTGCTCGCGCGGATCCGTCCGGACATTATTTACCAGCGTGTCGGCTGCGGCTATACGGGCATCGCGGCCTACCACGCGGCGCGCAATCCTTGCCAGGTGATCTGGCATGTGGCCCACGAGATGGAGGTGCAGCCTTTCAACAGAGTGATGTCGAAAAACATGCTGTTTCGTTACCTCGACAAGAAAACATTAGAATATGGCATTCGGAATGTAGGCAAGATTATTGTGCAGACTTCGCAACAACAAGCATTGCTCGCGCGCCATTACAACCGCGTCCCGGTGGCCAGAATTGACAACGGGCATCCGATACCGCAGGAAAAAATTGAGAAACCGGAGGGGATCGAAGTGGTCTGGGTGGCAAACTTAAAAGCATGGAAACAGCCAGATCTCTTTCTTCGTCTCGCCCGGGATCTGGCTCACTTGCGCGATGTTCGCTTCACTATGATCGGCGATCGTGCGTGGCCAGAGGAACGCCAAGACAAATTTCTACAGGACGTTAAGCGTCTGGAGAACTTGTCTTATCTAGGCGGTTGTACTCAGGACGAGGTCAATTCAGTGTTAGCGCGCGCCCACATTTTCGTGAACACCAGTGTCCAGGAAGGCTTTCCAAACACATTTATACAAGCCTGGATGCGGCAGGTTCCGGTCGTCAGCCTGAATGTCAATCCGGATAATGTGCTCGACGAACGTCATATCGGCTATTGTTCTGGTACCTACGACCAATTGAAGCACAATGTTCTCGACCTTATTGATCAGCCGGGAATGCGGCAGCGCATGGGACTTGAAGCACAGGATTACGCATTTAGCACTTACTCCATAAAAAATTTCGAAAAAATAGCTGAATTGCTCGAAGTGTAAGGAGAGGGCTACGTTGCGATGAATCATTAGTCAGCACAGTGAAAATTCTGTTCATTACGGAAGATAAGTTTCCCCCGTATCGTCCTGACGTCGCCGTCCTTTTTGTCGAGGAGCTGGTCGCGCGCGGCTATCAAATTGACTGGCTGTTGCAAGCGCAGGACGCGCAAATTGGAGCGCGTACGATGGCTTTGGGCGGTGGTACGGCGTGGATAGCCAGAATGGATGAGGGTGAGTCCAGAATGGCGAAATTCAGGAAGAATGTTTACGATATCGCCAACGATTTCAAGATGTTCAAGCTGGCGCGCACGGGAAAATACGATTTCATCCAGGTCAAGGACAAGTTTGTCGCCGCACTGATGGCGTTACTGGCGGCGAAGATTTACCGACTGAAATTTTTCTACTGGCTTTCGTTCCCCATACCAGAAGCCATGCTTTATCGGGTGCATGAGGGCATTTCACGTTACCCGCTTGTTGTTTACCTAAGGGGCCGGATCTTAAAATTTTTGCTGTACCGAGTGATTATGCCTAACGCTGATCATGTTTTCGTGCAAAGTGACCGCATGAAAGATGATGTGGCGGAATGGGGTATTGCCAAGGATAAGCTTACGCCGGTACCCATGGGTGTTTCCCTGTCACGCGTACCCTATAACGGCGAGACGTTGATTAACAGCTCATCTCGCGAAAGTGGCAAGATGGTGGTGTATCTTGGAGCCCTGAATCGAGTTCGAAGGATAGACTTTTTGATCAGGGCTTTCGGGGAAGTCGTGGGTCGTGTCGCGGGAGCAAAGCTTTGCCTTGTCGGCGCGGCGACCGAGCCGGGTGAAGAGAATGAGTTGAAAGAACTCGCCATCGAGCTTGGCATAGAGGATTCAACAATATTCACCGGTTTCCTCCCCATGGCCGAAGCCTGGGCGTATGTCGGGCAGGCGGACGTAGCTGTCTCGCCATTTTATCCAACACCAATTCTTTGCTCAACATCGCCTACCAAGCTGGTTGAGTACATGGCGATGGGCAAGCCCGTGGTGGTAAACGATCACCCCGATCAAAAAAAAGTTATTACGGAGAGTGGAGGCGGTATTTGCGTTACGTATGATGAACATGCTTTCGCCGCGGCGATCGTTGAACTACTGAACGATCCGGAACAAGCCAGGATCATGGGCGTTCGGGGCAGGCGTTACATTGAGCAACATCGTTCCTACACAGTATTGGCGACGCAACTGGACCAGCGGTACCGCGAGCTATGCCAGAATGCGCAGACGCGCATGTAACGCTTCGTCAGACCGTTGGTTTCCGGACGGGACTTATAAAGGATCAATCTAATGCTTCCCAATTATTTGATTATCGGGGCATCCCGCTGCGGTACGACGTGGATGGCCAATAACATCAAATTTCATCCGGACGTCTATATGCCGTCCAGAAAAGAGTTGCATTTTTTCGATACCGATTATGACAAGGGCTGGGATTACTACGAGGGTTTCTTTCCGGACGAAAAATGCGCAAGGTATATATAAGGCGATCGGAGAAGCCACGCCGGCCTATCTGTACATGCCTCAAGTGCCTCACCTCATCAAATCCCGGTTGCCGGATGTCAAGATGATCGTGTCGCTCAGGAACCCGATAGACAGGGCTTATTCTCATTATTGGAATCTGTACGCCGCGGCACCGGAAGGTGATGTAAACAAGAGACTCAGTTTCGAGGAAAAACTCGAATTCACGCCGAGACTGATCGAAGAGGGTTTCTACGACCGTAAACTGAGCAATTACTATACGCTCTTCCCTAAAGAAAACATTTTAGTAGTCATCTTTGAGGAAATGATGGCGGATCAAGCGCGGCACTACCGGAGAATATATGAGTTTCTGGGCATCGATCTGGGCGTTGTTCCCCCTTTGCTCGATGTTCGCATCAACGCCGCTGCAAGTAAATTGGGGCGTTCCAAGCTGCTGGACCTGAGCTACAAGGCTCTCTATCGTTTAGTACGACTTCCATCATTATCCAGGCGGATTGATAATTTTAACGCCAAGAAACTTCCCGAGATGAGTGCAGCCACGCGCGACAATTTGCGCCAGAAACTCGCACCTAGCGCAGCTAATCTCGAGAGAATGCTGGATAGAAATATAAATGAATGGAGCCTATGAATTGTGCGTCTGACTCGTCGTTGATGGATCGCGCTGTAGCAATGTAATTAGTTCATTGATCTGACGAGGATAACGGTCTTTTAAATAATTGCCTACTTCGGAAAGTTGAGTCAAAAAATTATGTCTACTTTAAGCAATGAAAAGACGGATAAGCGCGGGTACGATCAATTCTATCGGGGAAAAGTGAGCAGACTCGCCAACTCTGCTGACAAGCAGGCTTATGTTGAGCGGTATGAACGCTCAAACCTCTCGCCATTTCACGCGGGGGGACGCACCAAGGGTTACGCGCGCGGGTTAGCTACGCGCAAACTGTTAGACGCAACCATACGTAAAGGACTAACGCCCGCGGATACATTAATCCTCGATGCTGGATGCGGACAGGGAGAACTGTCTGTGTACCTGGGATGCAAGGGATATAACGTAATCGGTGTTGATATTTCCGAGGCAGGTTGCTCGGCCGCCAGAGATCTGGCCGACCGTATTGGCGTGAGTGGAAATTGCAGTTTTTTAGCCGAGAGCTTGGACAGCGTATCAATCGCAGATGGGGAAATCGATTTTATTATCGGACATGCCGCGCTACACCATTTTATAAAATACGAGGGTGTGCCTGACGAATTTAAACGGGTGACGAAGGGTGCGAGTGAAGGATTTTTCGCGGATTCATTTGGGGAAAACAAGGTTTATCACCTGTTTCACAATAGGGAAAGAATGAAACGTTTAGGTGATGTGTCGTTAACCAAGAACCTGATTATGCAATATTTCAATGATTTTCACGTCGAATTGCTGCCTACTGACTGGTTAACGATGACAGATAAATTGTTTTTAAAGATGTTTCCGAGAAGATGGGACAACAAGGTGGCGATGCGAATTTCCGGGTATAGTTTTTGGCTAGACAGGCATGTATCGGTATCATCACGTGTTGCTTTGGGACTATCAGGTGCTGTAGTGACTCGATAAGAAAGCGCTAAAAGCCACCCGCCAGGCTTCTCGATCCAATGATCGGTCACTGCCCGGTTCCGCACCAGCTTTGTCGCGGTGGTCGAACGAATTCTGCATGATCCATTAAACACCATGGGCTTCCGCCACCTAGAAAGTCACCCTAGACGACGGAAGCCCCCTTTATAAATTACCCACTACAGTTATTTCTTCGCGGAACGTTTTCAACGCGCAGTTCTCATAAGCCCAAGTCCTGTAGGTATAGCGGGTTTACCGGAGGGATTTGGCACTGTTTCAGTGAGTTCGGCAAGTGCACCTTCACCCAGATCGGGTGATTGACCAGAGTACGGTAGAGTCACCGTGTCACCCTTTCCCCACTTTAGCGGCTTGTCGAACGTTAGCGTATTCGCCCCATAATTTGTGGCGGTGATTGTTGCTGGGGGGTTTGCACCTACCCGGATGCGGTCGCCGGCAACGATACCAAAACCGTCTGTGAACCAGCGTGCGTCTTGGACAGCAACAGTAGTACCGTCACCGTCGGTCGTCGTTGCTGTGAGAGGTACGCCTCTGTCAACGAAGGCGTCGCCAGTTAAATTATTCACTGACTTGTTTGTACCTTGCATTTTGGGCATGCCGGTATTGATCAGTTGATTGTTCTTGAGGATGTTATCGAACGCGGCTCCTGCGCCTTGATCTCTGAGCTCCCACATTACCTTCGCGTTCCTGAACGTGTTGTTATAGATCCGATTATTCTGACAGCTCATGATAATAGGGGGCCTGATTACGCAGATGGTGGCTGGACCAGCGACGGTATCAATCATGTTGAATCGCACGATGTGACCTTCGCCCTCGACCTTGAACCCCGTCGTTTCGTCCTTGACAGGCGCCTTCAGCATGTTTCTGAAAGTATTCTCTTCAACCAGGCTGTAGCCCACGGTTTTAGAGCAAAACCGCTCATTAGCGGTCAACTCCATCGCCCGGTAGCCGATGCCCTCGCCCCATTTTTGGTCGAAGAGGTTGTTACGAATGACATTATAATCACCGTTGTTGGCAATCAACGTATGTCCACCGCGGGTTAGGTGATTACCTTCAATCAAATTATGCGACGCGCAGTGCATTGTGATCATATCGCCCGCACCTTCGTGTGAGACGTTAGATAACCATGCGCCGACCTGATCAACACGGTTGTTCAGCAGCTTGTTGTAGTTACTGTTCTCTATACTGATGCCTGCCCAGCCCCTAGCGTTACGGAAATCGCCATCTTCGATAATATGCCTCCCGCCGCCATCGATCTGCACGAAGGAATCGATATTGGATTTGGTATATGCGCCTTTGCCGTCTATCCCAAAGCCAAGAATGAAAATGTAGGATTTGTCGATTAGCTTAACGGCAACTCCACCCGGCGGGGCAGTAATCCAGGGACGGCCATCATAGGAACTGTATGTTATATATTTTCCACTCTGACCTGAACGTGCGGGTTCAATCTTCTCGCGGTATTCGCCCGGCCCCACGTACACGGTATCACCCGGCTGCAAGACCTGGTTGGCTTTGCTTATTGTTTTCCAGGGCTGAGCCTTGGAGCCAGGACTGCTGTCATTGCCGCTCGGGCTTACGAAATAATCTGCCGCAAACGAAGGGCTGGAAAGCAGGCATAGCAATATTAGTCTTAGTTTCATCTTTGTTTGTCCATGTTTAAGGTTTTGGTCTCCACGGACGTAAGACTAATGGCTTTGCTACTATCAATTGTATGAGGTTCTCGCCGACTGGTATTAATTTAGCTACCAGCTGGTATGAATTTAGGTATCAGACTGCATAATTAAGCTGATAACGCTTCTGTATTTTTCAGACTACAGGGCAGTCTGAAGGACAAAGTTCACGCATCTCTGACGACTGACGAAACCGCTCTTCCGTGCGCGGGCTTATGCCCTCAATAATAGGATCAAGATAGGATTTTCACTGTAAACATATGAATGTCGGGATATTAGCCATGGAGATCAAATTGAGGTCAATTTCTGCATTAGGTTATGGTTGCCTGGTCGTGTCGGGCATGGGAGCGACTCCGCTTTGTGCGGCAGATTACTACGTGTCTCCGGGGGGCGATGACGGTCAGCCCGGTATCGAAAGCACGCCGTGGGGAACCATTGTCAAAGCCAACAAGACACTGCGGCCGGGCGATACGGTGTATTTAATGGGTGGAGAATACCGCGAACGTATAGAGCCTGCGCGCTCCGGCAGCGCTGGACATTACATCACCTATCGGGCCTACGATGAACACCATCCAGTCATAACTTCACCGCCCGGGAAGATCGCAATAGCGCTTGACAATCGTTCCTACATTCGAATCGACGGCCTCACTTTTGATGGTAAGTACCCCTACAAACAAGCTACCATCAACAAATGGGCAGAAGTAATTGATTCCCATCACAATATCTTTCAGAACTCACAGTTTTACTATGCCAAAGGCTGGACGGCATTTCATCTTGAAAGAAGTCATTACAATAAATTCATTAACAACCGGATGGACTACGTAGGCACATTTTTCGATGATGACAATGCCGAAGGTATGGGAGACATGATCGCCCTGCGCTGTGCCAACCATAATCTAATCGAAGGTAATACGCTGACCCGCGCGGGCCATGACTTGCTCACGGTCTCGGGAGATTATAATGTCATCAGGAACAACGTTTTCGAAAACAAATGGGGGCCTAACGAGGGCTACAGAGCGATCTCGCTGTCCGCCAACCGCAGATTTTGTAATACGACGCGCGGGTTCAATCTTTTTGAGCACAACATTGTAAAAAATTCGTTGCTCGCACATGCCGATTTTCGCGGTTCTAGCGCGGATAAAGAGCCGCCGGCCATGAAAGTTGAGGGCGCAAATCAGATTGTGCGGTACAACATTTTCGCCAACAATGTGGGGCCTGCTATCTCCGGGTCTATTCGCCCGCCTAAAATTATGGAGGTTCAGGACAACAGGATTTACAACAATGTAGTGTATCAAGGGGGCGGGTTATGGATGATGCGTGATTACGGCAATGAAGGTCCAGCCAGTAATAACTACCTCAAAAACAACATAATATACGCAAGCGAAGCAGAATCAGAAGTATTTATCAATTTTAGTTCTGGCGGCAGAACCGCGCTCGAGAACAACTACTTCATCAGCAATGCATTTTCAAGGCCTGGCGGCGACGGTAAAATTGATATTAAAGGATTAGGCACAAAATCACTTTTCTGGGTGGAAGAAAACATCGCCAACTTTAACAACAACGTCACTGCGCCACCGCAGTTCGAATCAGTGGATTTGCACGGCCCCGACAGATTCCACCTCGACCGGGATTCGCCCATGATCGACGCTGGGGATTTCCTGACCAAAACTTCCGGCTCTGGATCTGGTAGGAGAATTGCCGTCTCCGACGCCAACTGGTTTACGGCTGGCTTCGGCGTGGTGGATGGGGATCTCGTTCAGGTCGGAAACAACCTGCCAGTGCGAGTTACTAACGTGGATTATGCTGAAGGCGTTTTAACTGTTGATTCTCTAATTTCCTGGGACAGCGGCCAGAATGTCAGCTTACCGTACGTCGGAGGAGCGCCGGATATAGGTGCATTCGAGCGTCGCAAATAGCAAAGAGGAGGATATATGGTGTGGCTTGCGAACCAGTAAAAGGCTGTCGCTGAATATTGGGGCTCAATGCCTTGCGGGTCTGACTCAAGCAATAAAAACAGCGAGACTCGGCGTTGTTCTCGCGAAATTGAATACTTGAGGTACACTCATCAGTCCCCGGCCAGGGCGTCGGTGTCGCTGCGTAATTGCAAGAAGCCGATTCTACCGCGCTTGTGATTGATTTTTGAGAGTTACATTTTGACTGAGCAAGAAGCTAAAAGCCCGATCTTCGTGGTCGGAACCCCCCGGTCCGGAACCACATTAACTGCACACATACTGGACCGTCATACGCGTATTTTTATGCCGGGTGAAACGCATTTTTTTGACGATGTCTACTCGCGACGGCGTGAGTTTGGCCCGATACAAACTGCGGACGCGCGTTCAAAAGTCGTAAACCAATTAATGTCGCTTTACGGAAGGTATAACGAGCCCGCGGATCAGCAACGGATCAATCTGTTGTTCAAGGATATCGCAGCGCGCGATGCTTTGGTGAGGGAGCAGGATAGTTATTGCGCCATATTATCCCGATTCATGGAACTTCAGATGAAGCATGAAGGAAAGGCAAGATGGGGCAACAACGCACCCAGAGACGTATTTAATATCAAGGACATCGTGCAGTGCTTTCCCGACGCGAAATTCATTGTCTGTGTTCGTGACGTGCGCGACTTTCTGGTTTCCTACAAGAACAAGTGGAAGGTAACCTCCGCGCAACATGTAGAACGGCTCAAGGCGCTGTATCACCCCGTCGTGACCTCGTTGCTCTGGAAATCGAGTATGCGACAAATTCCAGTTATCAAGTCACTCCTTGCGGCGAAAAATCTAATGATTCTGCCTTATGAGCATCTGGTTAAAAGCCCGCAGAGGGCCATACGAGAGATATGCGCGTTTGTGGACGAAGTGTACGAAGCCGATATGCTTAACGTCGATACCCATAATAGTTCAGTGCAGGTTGCGAGTGGCGGCATATTTTCGAGCTCCATCGGAACCTGGCGCTCCGCGTTAAGTGCCGAGGAGGCATACATAGCACAGAACCTCAATCGCAAAGAGCTGCAGTTGCTTGGATATGACATGGAAACAATTCAGGCTCACAAGGTTAGGGTGCTAAAGATTTTTGCATCTACACCAACCGCGACCTGGCGTGCGTTTAATGCCAACAAAGCTATGCGCGGATCGATAACCGTATACTTATATCGCAGGCTCGGTTCATTCTTCAGGTAGTTATCCGCAGAATTTGTAGTGGTATAATCCCTAGGTATTGTTTAGTTCTGTTACTTTCTCTGAAGATCAATGACTTATATTAATCGTTGGAGATTTGTATGTGCGGTATAGCGGGATTGGTGGTCAGTGATCGCTCGTCTGATCTGGCAGCGACGTTGCGCCGGATGGCAAATTCAATTGCGCATCGTGGCCCCGACGATGAAGGTTTCTTCCAGGCGGTTACGCGGAGCAACAGTCACTTGATCGGACTGGCTCACCGACGGCTGTCGATTATCGATCTGGATGCCGGTCATCAGCCAATGAGCGATACGTCGGGGACGTTGCACGTCGTATATAACGGCGAGATTTATAATTTTCGCGAGTTACGTGCCGATCTCATTGAGCGCGGGCACCAGTTTTCGACATCTTGCGACACCGAAGTCATTTTGTATGCCTTCAAGGAGTATGGTGAAGCTTGCGTTGACCACCTGAATGGCATGTTTGCATTCGCCATCTGGGATGCCAACGACGAAATACTTTTTATAGCGCGAGATCGTTTTGGCAAGAAGCCGCTCTTCATTTACCAGGCCAATGGCATTCTAGCCTTCGGGTCCGAAATCAAAGCCCTGCTTCAAGTGCATGAGATTAACAGCGAAGTTGACATGCTGGCAGTTTGGGATTACCTGGCCTACCGCTACACGCCTGGTCCTCGCACATTGTTTTCAAATATTTATAAACTGTCGCCGGGTACTGTCGCAGTCTGGCAGAATGGCCAGTTAAAGAAGAATCGCTACTACTCGCCGCCAGACAAGCTTCCGAGGATCGACACGATGTTGCCCGAGGATCCGGTGAGAACATTCACTGAGCAGTTGGATCAGGCGGTCAAGGCACGTATGGTCAGCGATGTGGCCTATGGCGCGTTTCTCTCCGGCGGTATCGATTCGTCCGCAATCGTCGCACTCATGTCCCGCCACAGCACTTCGCCGGTAAAGACGTTTTCAGTAGGGTTTCGGGACCAGAAATATAGTGAGTTAAATCATGCGCGGGTCATCGCCGATCAGTTCGGCACCGATCATCATGAATTGCTGGTGTCAGAGCAGGATGTCATTGATCAGTTGCCAAAGCTGGTCCGATTTCGTGATGCGCCGGTATCTGAACCTTCGGACATTCCAATCTATCTGTTATCCGTGAATGCCGCTAACGAGGTAAAAATGGTCTTGACGGGGGAGGGTAGCGACGAGTTGCTTGCCGGCTATCCCAAACACGTCTTCGAGCGCTATGTCAGCAGTTATCAGAAACTGCCGGTGGTGCTAAGGCAGGGGCTCCTGGAACCACTGGTCGACGCCTTGCCATATCGCTTTTCGCGCGCAAAAACGGCGGTACGTAATCTCGGGTTGAGTGAGGCGGAAGAAAGATTGCCGCGATGGTTTGGCGCGTTATCGGACAGCGAACGTGCGGAACTTGTCGCCTTTCGACCGCCGACCGCACACAATACTATCAACGTTCAATTCGACGCTAATGCGGAAGATACCACGCTCCGGCGCATTTTGTATTTTGATCAGACCAGCTGGCTCCCGGACAATCTGTTGGAGCGCGGAGATCGCATGACCATGGCCGCTTCACTTGAGGCCAGAATGCCGTTTATGGATCATAGGTTGTACGCTTATATGTCGGCGCTTCCGGACCGATACCGTTTGCGTGGCAGGCAGACCAAATGGATTCTGCGCCAGGCGATGAAGCAATTGCTGCCGGCGCACATTCTCAAACGTCCGAAAGTCGGATTTAAAGTGCCGGTGAATAAATGGTTTCAAGGCACCTTGCGCGGGTACCTAATGGATCATTTGACAGGGCCCGATTCAAAAACCGCGCATTATTACCGCAGAAATAAGCTCGACGAAATACTTCGCGATCACGTAGAGGGCCGTCGCAACCACGAAAAGCTGTTATGGGGGTTGTTAAACCTGGAGCTTTGGCATCGGCAATACTTCGGTACAGAAGGGTTGCAGGGTGCGTAAGGGGCAACTGAATGTCGTTCCTATTTAGACAGACAGCTGCATCAACCCGGCTTGTGGATGATGAAGGTGAGATCGCGATACGATGAATCCAGCTTACCCAGCGACAGCGCATGGGTAGATGCTATCACTGCTTTTCGCAACCCCCATGAATCGACCGCGTCTGGGTAGCGAATTATCGGCTCCCCACTCGCCGACAACTCGCAGGTTCTCATTCAAGCAAAACTGTTTCATTCCTGCCCTGGATACTACTTCGTCATAAACAGAGCTGGCCCCGGAAATCTGGACAGCCCGATAGGTGGAATCTCTGCTTTGTGGGGCGATGATATGCCGCGACCGACAGGAGCAGAAGATGACGAGACGAACCCGCCGGAATCACTCACCGGCGTTC
>JACCYU010000009.1 GCA_013696315.1 Gammaproteobacteria bacterium
GATCAGGGCGGCATGACTGACAGCATCAAGATACTCGCGGAGATCCAAGGCGAAGTCGTGACGTTTAAGAGCCTTATTCGTCACCCGATGGAAACCGGGCAGCGCAGGGACGAACAAACCGGGGAGCTCATTCCCGCCCATTTTATTCGCGAAGTTACCGTAGAACATATGGGTCGCGTGGTCATGACCGCGCTGTGGGGCACGGGCATTTCCGCAAATCCCTATCTGTCGTTCAAGTTCCGTGGCGCCAAGGCCGGTGACCCGGTCAGGCTCAGCTGGGTGGACAACCGGGGCGCATCGGATAGCCTGCTGGCTGAAATCACCGCAGCGGACTGAGTCGCGGGCGCAAACCTCGGCGACCACTCTTCAAAAAGGCAAGCGAAACGCTGACTAACGAATATCTCCCCGCGGTAGAACTCGCGACGGGTCCTGGTCCCGACGCGAGCATCATCTGGTTGCATGGGCTGGGCGCCGACGGCCACGATTTCGAGCCCATCGTGCCCGAACTTCGCCTGCGATCGCTCGCCATTCGCTTTGTGTTTCCGCACGCGCCAGTGCGACCGGTTACCCTCAACGGGGGTCTAGCCATGCCGGCATGGTATGACATTAGCGGCCTGACCTCGGCGGCGCGAGAGGACGAGCAAGGCATCCGCGAGATGGCGCCGACCATAGAGGCGCTGATCCAGCGCGAGCGCGAGCGCGGCATTCCGGCCAGCCGCATCGTACTGGCCGGATTTTCACAGGGCGGCGCGCTCGCGCTGCACGTTGCGCTGCGCTATGGGGAGACCCTGGCGGGTATCATGGGCTTGTCGACTTATCTGCCGCTCAGGGCACGAGTAAAGCGCGAACGCCACGCCGCCAATGAGAATACGCCTGTCTTTCTGGCGCACGGCACGGACGATCCAGTGTTGGATTTCTCGTTCGGCACAATTTCGCGAGACTTGCTGCGAGAGATAGGCCATCCGCTGGAGTGGCATGAATATGCCATGCCGCACGCGGTATGTCCGCAGGAAATCGCTGACATCAGAACCTGGCTGCTCGGGCGACTCTAGCGAGGTGTCGGCCGTGGCGACTGGCTTGCAGCGCGAGCGTCGTGGCTTTTAGCTAACGCACGCCGCATATTCCGCTCCCGGCCCGCAAGACAGGGGTCACGCCCGGGCGCTAGGCCGTCGGCCAAAGTTTGCATACCAGCGCATCAGGTTCTGGTAGGAATCGTCGATGTGTACATCGGCGCGTTCGGCGTGCTCGAAAGCCGCGAACAAGGTGCAGTCGGCAATGCTTGGCTTGTCGCCCGCCACAAGCCGATGCGCGCCGATTCGTCCATCGATGAGACGCAAGGCCGCCGGAGGCGCCGCGCGCGCCTGCTCGGCTGCCTGCGCAACCTGTCTGCGGTGTGCGAATATCGGGCTGGTGTTCATGAAAATTTGCGTGATGCGGTTCAGTATGCTCATCTCCGCAATGCGCTCCAGTTCGCGCACTCGCGCGCGCTCCAGCGGCTCGCTGCCGATCATGGGCGGGTCTGGATGCAATTCCTCCAGATACTCGATGATGGCCAGCGACTCGGTGAGGCAGAAGCCGTCGTCCAGTTCTAGCACCGGCAATGCGCCCATGGGGTTCTTGGCGAGAAACTCGGGTCGCTGATTGTCGCCCGCGCGCAGATCCACCCGTTCAAGCGGAATCTTCAACCCCTTTCCGCCAGGTAAATTCGCAGCTTGTGTGGGTTGGGCGCAAACGGGAAGTCATAGATCTTCACGGTATTATTTTGTCTCCCATGCGGCGACCGCCGCGCGGAATCGCACCGGCGGTCTGCAATGTCAAATCGCCAGCCGTATTGACTAGCTCGTGCACAATATCATTCTTGCCGCCGACTTTGGCCTTGTACATGAGGTCGTCAGCGACCTTTATGGCGGCATCGACGTTCAATGGCGCTTTCAGAAACGTGGCGACACCCACGCTGAAACCGACCGCGGAGCCATCGCTGGCCGCGATCCGCGCCAACCGATCCTCTAGTGTTGCGATTAGGGCCCGCGCACCTTCGTAGTCCGTTTCGGGCAACAGCAGCACGAATTCGTCACCCCCGCGCCGGCAGACCAGATCCGAACTTCGCACGCCCTGCCGCAAGGCGGCGGCGATGGTGGTAAGCACCCGATCCCCGGCCACATGCCCGCTACTATCGTTCAGGCGCTTGAAGTCGTCGATATCAATATAAATCACGGTCGTGTGATGGCCGCGGCTGAGTGCGAGATCAAGATACCGGCTGGCCGTTTCGTCGAACGCGCGGCGGTTCATGAGCCCGGTCAGCGGGTCGGCTCTGGCGAGCCGCGACTCGTGCTCGACGTAACGGGCGAGCCTCGCGCTCAGATTAGCGACAAACGCGAAGACACCGAGCCCGACACCGGCATTCCACACATGAATTGCGGTTATGCCGTCGACCGGGCTGCCTGCCACCTCGAGCGTGAACCGAATGACGATCGCGAACGCGCAGACCAGCAGGCTGACGGTGATGCCCGTGTACCAAGCCGCGACGAATATCGGTATGAGATAAAAAATATCCGATGGCAGTTCATGGCCCGTGAGATGGTCAACCAGTCCGGCAAGGCATACCAGTACGCTGGTGCTCGCGAGCGTGGCGAGGGTGCGGCCTTTGAGCCGCGCATCCACGTAATCTACGATCCTTGTCATGGTCAGCAATTCCGGCAAGAATAATAGGTACTGCGTGCCGCCGGTTCAGCAGTGGCGCCAAGTGCTGGCGATACGTTGCGTTGCGCGTCACGCAAGACCTGCACCGGGCAGAGCCCAGGTCTGGCGAACTTTTTTGCTGTGCCCTCATGACTGCGCCTGATGGGGATGCCTGTGCCGGCGCGAAACACAGTATTGTAACCGTGGGCCATATTGTTGCCGTGGCGCGTCAGCTGGCGCCGCCCAGGCGGGCGCGCGCCGACTCGATCTGCGAACGCACCTGTGCCGGTGATGTGCCACCCAACAGATTACGCGAAGCGACCGAACCTTCCGGCACAAGCACGGCAAACACGTCGCCACCGATTTTCGGAGATAGCTTTTGCAGCTGATCGAGACTGAGTGCGCCGAGCGGCGCGACCTGATCGATTGCCATCCTGACTGCCTGCCCGACGATTTCGTGAGCGTCCCGGAATACGACGCCCTTGCGCACCAGGTAATCGGCGAGATCGGTGGCTGTGGCGTAACCCCGGTCGACCGCAGCACGCATTGCGGCCTTGTTGAATTCGATTGCCGGCACCATGTCCGCGAACGCTCGCAGACAATCTTGCAGCGTATCCACCGTGTCGAAGATCGGCTCCTTGTCTTCCTGGTTGTCCTTGTTGTACGCGAGCGGCTGACTTTTCATGACTGTGAGCAACGCCATTAAACTGCCGTACACGCGCCCGGTCTTGCCGCGCACCAGCTCCGGCACATCGGGGTTTTTCTTCTGCGGCATCATGCTCGATCCCGTGCAGAATCGGTCAGGCAGCTCGATATATCGAAACTGTGGCGAGTTCCACAGAATCATTTCCTCGGCGATGCGCGAGAGGTGCAGCATGACCAGTGCGCCGTCAGCGCAGAATTCAATCGCAAAATCGCGATCGGACACTGCGTCCAGGGAGTTGTCGGAGGGTCGCGTAAAGCCCAGCAGTGCCGCGGTGTAGGAGCGATCGAGAGGATAGCTGGTGCCCGCCAGTGCGCCCGAGCCGAGCGGCATGACGTTGACGCGCGACTGGCAGTCAGCCAGCCGCGCGTGGTCGCGCTCCAGCATCTCGAACCACGCTAGCAGATGATGGCCAAGCACGATGGGTTGCGCCACCTGCAGATGCGTAAACCCCGGCATGATCGTCTCAGTGTGCCGGGACGCCACTTCCAGCAAAGCGCGTTGCAGGCGCCGGATCTCTCTCTGAATCGCGCCGATCTCAGCGCGCAGGTACAGGCGCAGATCGGTCGCGACCTGATCGTTGCGGGAGCGGCCCGTGTGCAACTTTTTTCCGACCTCGCCGAGCATTTCAGTCAGACGCGCCTCGATGTTCATATGGACATCTTCCAGCGCTGCTTTCCAGACGAACTCACCGCGCTCGATCTCGGCCTGAACGGTGTCCAGACCACTGAGCAACTGCCCACATTCCGCCTCGCTGATAACACCCACCTTCGCCAGGGTGCGCGAATGCGCGCGCGAACCCTCGATATCGCAAGCGTACAACCGCCGGTCGAACCCGACGGAAGTGGTGAATTCCTCGACAAACGCATCAATTCGTTCGACGAAGCGACCGCTCCAGGGTTTATCCTTGTCAATGCTCATTAAAGACTCTAGTTTGATGGCGCCAAAATTATAACATTGCGACAGCGCGTCAGCGGGAACCCGGCCGCGGCGCCGGTAAACCTCACAGCACTCAATCTCATGGCTCACAAAAGGCGTAACACCACGGATTCGACCTCGTACGAGGCTAACTTTTTGCCGGACTTTTGCAGCGCGAGAACTGTACTGCTGGCAGTGCTGAGCGCAGAATTGCTGGCGTTTATCCTCGCTCTGTCATCCGGCGCGGACGGCCGCGACCTGTGGATCAATCTGGCGCTGATTTCAGTTTTTCTTCAATGGATCGCCCTTGGCAACATCGTCGTGCTATGTCTCAGCCGCCCCCGCCTCAATCGGCTGACGCCACTCGCCGCGGCGCTTGGCTGTTACGGGCTGAGCCTGGTTGTCACCCTGGCGGTATCCGTTTGCGCGGTCTGGTTCGCGCCGCTGGACCTGGTCGCCGCCGGTAATGGATTGACGCTGCACCAGCAGTTCATTCAGCGCAACGTGGCAATCGGCGCGATCGTTTCCGCGGTGGCGCTGCGCTACTTCTACGTTCAGCATCAATGGAAACAGAATATCGAAACCGAAGCCCGTTCGCGTATTCAGGCGCTGCAGGCCCGCATTCGGCCGCATTTTCTATTCAACAGCATGAACACCATCGCGAGCCTCACCCGCACGAGTCCGGAACTCGCGGAGAAGGCCGTTGAAGACCTCGCCGATCTTTTTCGCGGCTCGCTGGGCCAACAG
>JACCYU010000010.1 GCA_013696315.1 Gammaproteobacteria bacterium
ACTCAGCCTGGTGCTCGAACACCATCCGCACCGCCCGCGCCCGTACTTCCGGAGAATACCTCGTTGCTTTGCTCATGACTCCATCCTCTCAAAAGTTGGAGTCTCCGGGAAAGTCGGGGCAGTTCAGACCAGTCCTTCAGGATCACGAAGGTGGTGCCCGCATTGGTCTTGAGTCCGCCGGCGATGATGTCGAAGCCCGCGAAGCTGATCACGTCCGCGATCGCCGGATTCTCTCCAAGCTGTTGGTGAGCTCGGCGCGCACCGCTTCTGTACGGTTGAGCGCGGCCGCATCCTGCAAGGTGCTGGAGGCAAGCACGTAACCCTGATCTTCCGGCGGCACCAGCCCGCCCGGCAGGCGGCCGAAGAGCAGCACCGTGACAGCCACCATCACCAGCACCAGCGCGACGCCGATAACCGCGCGCCGGATTAAGAACTGTACGCCGCGGGTATAACCGGATAAGGCTTTATCGAAGCCCCAGTTAAACCAGCGGAAAGGGAGCCACGGGTTGCCGTGCGTGGGCTTGAGCATCAGCGCGCACAACGACGGCGTCAAGGTGAGCGCGACGATGCCGGAGATGATGACCGAGACCGCGATGGTGATCGCGAACTGGCAGACATCTCTGGAGGAAATCGCCCATCTGGCTGGCGTGACCCGCGGCGCGATTTACTGGCATTTCAGGAACAAAGTGGATGTATTCACCGCGCTGCTGGAGCGGGTTCAGCTACCTTTGAACGAACTACTGCAGGAAATAGAGGAGCACCACCGTCACAATCCACTGGCCGCGCTGCGTGAGCTGTGTCTCTATGCGCTACGTAACCTCGCCGAGAGTCCTCAGTATCGCCGGGTCTACACGATCCTGTTTCATCGCTGCGAGCTCGTGAAAGGACTGAACCCTTGTGTCGAGAAACAGAATCAGCAACCCGTCAGGCGCTGGCCTCGGTCACGGAACGCTTCGAGCGGGCGCGGCGCTTAAAGCAATTACAGCCCGGTATGTCGGCCACGACCGGGGCAACCGCGTTGCATGTATTTATGGTGGGCATTTACAGCGAATGGTTGCGAGACCCCGCGGCATTCGATCTCTCGCAGGAATCAGAGAAACTTTTGGATGCTTTCTTTTGCGGAGTGGCGCGAAGGAATGAAGTCAAAGGGACCGCTCCGCGGCGGCGCACCCACGCCAAGCGTTAAGGTACATGCCAGTTGTCGATGGCCGAAAGGCTGCTCGATATCGCGCTGGCGGCTCGGGGGCCCGCGCATTACATCTACCGCGTCTGTGGCGATTTCCATCGCCCGCTGTATCCACGGCGCCCAATGGTGCTATAAGAATCAATCACGATAACCTTCGTTCACGAACCTTCCATGGTCGCCAGTCGGGCGAAAATCGTTAGATGATTCGAAGCCCGCGCGAGTGATGCCGCCCCGCATGCTAGAGCAGCACAATATCAAGGTCGATAGGGAAATGGTTAACCCTCGGTTCACGGTCGGCGCGCTCGCGGCGCGACTGAGCGCCCCATGAAACGAATCTACACCGCGCAGAGCCTCGTGATGGTTGGCTTTCTCAAGGAAAGCCTGAAGATGGAGGGCATCAACTGCTTCATCAAGAACGAGCTGCTCGCCGGGGGCGCCGGGGAATTGCCGCTTATTGAATGCTGGCCCGAACTCTGGATTGTGCACGATGATCACTTTGCGCGGGCGCGCGCGCTGATCGAAGAAATTCTGCACGCCGACAACCACGCGCAGCCCGCCTGGCGCTGCCCGCGTTGCCACGAGCCGCTGGAAGGACAGTTCGAGCAGTGCTGGTGTTGCGGTACTCTGCGCGCCTAGCGGGCCAGGCGTACCAGGCGAACAGGCCCGGCTACAGCAGCGCGAGCTTGCCGATCAGTTCGCCGCGCGTATGTACATCGAAGCGCGCGTAAACCTCGCGGCAGTGATAGTCGGCGGTGTGTTTGCTCACATCCAGGCGCTCACCAATCGCGGCAAGCGAATGGCCCGCGGCCAGCAACAGGCAGACCTGCACCTGCCGGCCGGACAGCGGCAGCTGCTCCATGCGCCGCAGCAGTTTCAGCGGCAGGTGTTCCTCCCTGCGTATGGTAATGCCTACCAGCGAGGCCGGTTCCGGCAGCCCGTTGTTCAGCCAGTAAACGCGAAACGTAAAACCGCCCCAGGCGTTGCGGCGCTGCCACACCGGTGGTGCGGTAAAGTCCTGCTCTCTAAAAACGCCTTGAAGCTGCCGGCACAAACGGCGTACCCCTTCGGGTAATGTCATCGCGCGGCTCGCCGGATGGATACGTGGCGCCGGCTTCGGCGCCGCTGGCCATCCACAGCAGTTGCCGCGCCTGCGCGGAGACGTTGACGATGCGGCCGCAAGGATCGGCAATAATGACGCCGCTGTCGGGACTCTCCACCAGCGGTGCGTCGAGGTCGTCGGATGCGGTCAGCGCGTGTGCGATAAACGGTGCGATGGCGGCGAGTCGGCGTCTGTCCTGTGTGATGAATTCCCGGTCGTCGGCTCGGCAAAGATGTATACGTCCCAGCGCGCGAGTGCTTTCACGCAGCACCAGACGGATGAAATGACGATAATTCAGCGGACGATAGATGAGGTTATAAAACTCATGCCGGTAAAAAGCAGTTTTTTCTACTTTAAGGAGATCGTCGATTCCCTGCACCCCGCGCTTGCCGCGCATGGACTGCGTAAAAGTGGGGAAAACTTCCCGCTCACGCCGGTTATAAAACTCGCTCATATAAACTGGCACGAGCTGCGGAAAAACCGGGTTCTCGTCGTACAGAGTGCTGAACTGATCGTTTTCCGTCCAGAAGAAAGCGTTGGAGTAAGAAGGAATAAGATGATGCAGTTCCTCCAGCAGCGCCGGCATGAGCATCCGCCCGCCAAGGCCCAGGCAGCATAATTGCTGGATGCGCGCCTCCGCCCGCGCCGCCGATGTGGCTTTTACGGTGTGCATATCCAAATGCCTCGGTGAAACATCGCTTCTTGTTCCGTTGGCGTGGCTCGATTCCGCAATTATAGGCAAAGACTACGCAAATACGTGGGGTTCCACGCGCCGTATCGTGCTTTATTAGTAAACTCCGCGTTCAGCGTTGAGCATCTGACGACGATAAACTCTCGATTTACAACACCGGAAGCCCGCGTGGGAGAAGCTTTGAGGCGGCCATAGTGGCCGCCTTTTTTGTGCACTGCCTCTGCCCTTTGGCAAATCGCGGTTGTGGGGCCGGGGTTTCTGCATTATGTTCTTAAGCTCCTGCTCGCCGGATTGGCGGGTCACCACGTCCCCACGGAACAAAAACGGGGGAACAAAAAAGGGGAAACAAGATCATGGGGAAAAACACAACGACTATCCGTCCATCCAGCGCATCGCTATGGTGCCTGTCCTCATCTCGATTCCGGAAATCACCCCGGACCGGTGGCTCGGACGCGGCGGGCTCAAAACCGAAACTGCTTCGGTTAATGCTCCTGGGGGCGATGGCGACCGCGGGTTCCGCGCAGGCAGCGGTTTTCAGTGTCTCCGCGGGCGACGTTGCCGCCTTGATAAACGCGATCAATCAGGCCAACGCAAATGGCCAGTCGAACACCATCAACCTGGCCTTGAACGGAACCTATACGTTGCGACAGTCGGTTGACGCCTTCAACGGTCTGCCGGCCATCACGGGCCCGCTGGTCATCAACGGCAACGGCGCGACCCTGCAGCGCGCCGCCGCTGCGGGTACCGATGAATTCCGTATACTGGAGGTGCAGAGTGGCCCGCTCGCGCTCAGCAACGCCACGTTGCGCAATGGCCGATCGGAAGCTGGCGGTGCGATTCTCAACAGCGGCACGTTGAATCTGACTAACAGCGTATTGACCGCGAACGAGGCGGTGCCGAGGGACGGCGTCCGGGGCACCGGCGGTGCGATCTCGAATTCGGGCATCCTCACCGTCCTCAATAGCACAGTAACGCTGAATTCGGCGCGCCTGGGCGGCGGCATCGCTAATTCCGATTTCGGTTCCGCACGCGTGTTCAACAGCATACTCTCCGGCAATACGGCGGCTTTTGGCGCCGGCATCTCCAATGCCTTTGGGAGTCTGGTCAGCGTTACCAACAGCCTGCTTGCGCGCAATGTATCCGAGCGTTCGGGTGGCGGCATCGATAATTTCAACGCGACGGTGCGGGTGACAAACAGCACGCTGTCCGCGAATTCGGCCTTCAGTTGCGGGGGGCTCAATAACGAGGACGGCACTGTCAGCCTGGTCAGCAGCACCTTGACCGGCAATACCGGGGGCGGCCTGTGCAGCTTTCAGTTCGCCAGCGCGAGCGTGACCAACAGCCTGGTCGTCAACTCCGCGCCGGGCCGGAATTGCCAGAGCGACGATGATCTGGTCTCCGCCGGTAACAACCTGGATACCGACGGAAGCTGCGCGCGGTTGCGCACTGGCGGCGGTACCTTTCGGCAAGTGACCGCCGCGCAGCTGAAACTGGGAGCGCTTGCGGATAACGGGGGACCGGCGCGCACCCACGCCCTGCTCAGAGGCAGCGTCGCCATCGATCGTGGCAGCCCGGCGGACTGCGGCAGCCGTCGCACGATCAATGATCAGCGCATGTCTGTGCGTCCCGTGGACGGAAACACCGACGGCGTCGCGGTGTGCGACATCGGGGCATTCGAATTCGGCGCGCCACTCGCGCGCTGCGGCGGAAAAATCGTGACCCAGTTCGGCACGCAAGCCGCAGAAACTCTGCGTGGTACGCCAGGCCGGGACGTAATCCACGTGTTTGCCGGCGACGATGTGGTGTTTGGCGCTAGCGGCGATGACGTCATCTGCGGCGTCGCGGGAAACGACACGCTTGCAGGCGACGCCGGTAACGACCAACTCCTGGGTGGCTCGGAGCAGGACAATCTGCGAGGCGGCGTGGGCATTGACCGGCTGGACGGCGGCCTGGGACAGGACATCTGCGAAGGCGGCCTGCCGCCACAAGGCGACACCGCGATTAACTGCGAACAGGTTCGCAACGTGCCGTGAATGGCGCCAGGTTGGGTGAGTGGGAAGTCTCAGGCTTTGTAGCGGGGCGCACGCCAGCTGATCGCCAGTCGAGTCGCTTCTCACAGGCGTCGTGCCCGCGCACCTGACGCGCTCCTATAACGCGCTGATTCGCGCCGACTGTGCTTCGAGTTGCGCGAGCGACGCGCGTAGCTCAGCGACTCGCGCGCGTTCCTTATTCACCACTTCCGCGGGCGCGCGTTCCACGAAGCTCGCATTGCGCAGCTTGGTGTCGCCGCGCTCCAGGATCACGCGCAATTTGCCGATTTCTTTTTCCAGCCGCGCGAGCTCGGCGTGCTTGTCGATCAGACCGGCCAGCGGGATCAGGATTTTCATCTGGCCCACCAGCGCGGTCGCGGATTCCGGCGGCTCAGCGCGATCCAGCCAGGTCAGTGATTCCAGCCGTGCCAGCGCGTTGATCGTCATCTGGTTGCGCTCGACCCGCGCCTTGTCCTCCGGCAACCACTCCTGCAGCAGCACCGGAAGCGGCCGCCCGGGTGCGATGTCGAATTCGGCGCGGATACGCCGCACGCCCATGATAAATGACTTGACCCACTCGAGTTCGGCGACGGCTTGCGTGTCGATGCGGCCCAGCTCAGAGCGCGGGTAAGGCTGCAGCTGGAGGGTGTCGCCGGGCCTGCCCGCCAGTGGCGCGATCTGGCCCCAGATTTCCTCGGTAATGAACGGTATAAACGGATGCAGCAGCCGCAATAGTGTTTCGAGAACGCGTACCAGGGTGCGGCGCGTGCCGCGGGCGTAAGCTTGTAAGTCTCTGCTCTCGGAAGGAGGTCCTTCTAAGTTTCTGCTGGTAACAGGAGGTCCTTCGCTTGCGCTCAGGACGATGCTCGCTGGCGCGAGCGTCGGTTTGCAAAGCTCAAGGTACCAGTCGCAGTACTCGTGCCAGGTAAAATCGTATAGCGTCTGTGCGATCAGGTCGAAGCGATAGCTTGCAAAATGTCGCGCCACGTCATCTTCGACGATTTGCAATCTTGAAACGATCCAGCGATCGGCCAGCGAGAACTCGCACGGCGCGCCAGCCTCACCTGTTGCCTTGATGGAGTGTGACGCAGTCTGCCCGCAATCCTGTCCCTCGCAGTTCATCAGCACGTAGCGCGCGGCGTTCCAGAGCTTGTTGCAAAAGTTGCGATAGCCCTCGATGCGCCCAAGGTCGAACTTGATATCGCGGCCGGTCGAGGCCAGCGCGGTGAAGGTGAAACGCAGGGCGTCGGTGCCGTGCGCGGGAATGCCATGCGGAAACTGACGACGGGTGGTGGCTTCGATCTTCTTCGCCATTTGCGGCTGCATGAGGCCGGCGACGCGCTTTTTTATCAATTCATTCAGGGTGATGCCGTCGATCAGATCGATGGGATCGAGCACGTTGCCCTTGGACTTGGACATCTTCTGACCTTCGGCGTCGCGCACCAGGCCGTGGATATAGACTTGCCGGAATGGCGCGTCGTCCATGAACTTCAGGCCCAGCATGATCATGCGCGCGACCCAGAAGAAGATGATATCGAAGCCAGTGACTAGCACCGAAGTCGGGTAAAACGTGCGCAGCTCGCATGTTTGCTCCGGCCAGCCCAGGGTCGAGAACGGCCACAGCGCCGAGGAAAACCAGGTGTCCAGGACGTCCTCGTCCTGTACCAGCGCTTGATCCGCCGTGAGTTCGGGGTGTCGCTCGCGTACCTCCTCCTCCGAGCGGCCAACATAGTGTTTACCCGCTTCGTCGTACCAGGCCGGGATGCGATGGCCCCACCAGAGCTGGCGGCTGATGCACCAGTCCTGAATGTTGCGCATCCACTCGAAATAGGTTTTCGGCCAGTTTTCCGGCACGAAGGTTATGCGGCCGTCTTCCACCGCCTCGATCGCGCCTTTCGCGAGCGGCGCGACCTGCACGTACCACTGATCGGTGAGATACGGTTCCAGCACTGCGCCGGTGCGATCGCCGCGCGGCACCACCAGCTTGTGGTCTTCGACTTTTTCCAGCAGCTCTAGCGATTCGAGATCGGCGACGATGCGCTTGCGGGCCTCGAAACGGTCGAGTCCGCGATATGGCGCGGCGCCGCTTTCGTTGATGTGCGCGTCGTGGGTAAAGATGTTGATCATCGACAGATCGTGTCGCTGCCCGACGGCGTAATCGTTGAAATCATGCGCCGGCGTAATCTTCACACAACCCGTACCGAAGGCGGGATCGACGTATTCATCGGCGATGACGGGAATGCAGCGTCCGGTCAGCGGCAGTTGCACCTGCCTGCCAATCAAGTGACGGTAACGTTCATCGTCCGGATGCACAGCGACCGCCGTGTCGCCCAGCATCGTCTCCGGGCGCGTGGTGGCGACCACCAGATGGCCAGCACCGTCCACCAGCGGGTAACGCATGTGCCAGAGGTGGCCTTGTTCTTCTTCGGACGTCACCTCCAGATCGGACACCGCCGTGCGCAGCACCGGGTCCCAGTTGACCAGCCGTTTGCCACGATAGATCAGACCCTCGTCGTACAGGCGCACAAACGCCTCGATGACGGCGCGCGACAGTCCTTCGTCCATGGTGAAGCGTTCGCGGCTCCAGTCGACCGACGCGCCCATGCGGCGTAATTGTTGCGTGATCATGCCGCCGGATTCTTCTCTCCATTGCCACACGCGCTCGACGAACGCTTCGCGACCTAGCTCGTGCCGCGTCTGACCCTCGGCGTTGAGTCTGCGTTCGACCACCATCTGCGTGGCGATGCCGGCATGGTCCGTGCCCGGCTGCCACAACGTATTGAAACCGCGCATGCGGTGATAGCGGGTGAGCGCGTCCATTAACGTATCCTGGAACGCGTGGCCCATGTGCAAGGTACCGGTGACGTTGGGCGGCGGGATCATGATGCAGTACGGCTCGCCGCGGCCGCTTGGCGCGAAACGGCCGTCGCGCTCCCAGGCTTCGTACCAGCGCTGTTCTATGGCGTGCGGGTCGTAGGTTTTTTCCATGGGATCAAGGCCTGTTGTTCATATTTGAACGGCGCGAGTTCAACAACAGCCCCCGGGTCGACCTTCGAGCTGCATCGGTGGACACGCCACTGAGCCGTGTGAGCAGAATACGCAACAATGTCCAGGTTTCGGGCGCAAGAGTGTTTGGCAGTGCGCGCACTCGTAAAACCACTGGCAGGCATTGGTCGGCATGGTTTCGAGCCGCGCGTAGCCGCAACCGGGGCAGGTTATGACTGACTTGAGCACAGGTTCGGTCTTCAATGCGGTGTCGTCTGAAAGTAGCCAGGTGGCAGGATTAACGACGCATGAGGCATTAATCTTTATCGCTTTTCCCGTGCTCGTCGCGGCGCGGACGCACGCGCTTCCGTCAGCACCGCGCGGGTGTCTTGCGTCTGAACAACATGCTGGATTTAGCCATCCGTGATCGAATGGTGGCTGAGTTCGCAGCCGCGCTCGCGATAAAAGCGAAAGCGCGCACGGCCCGCCTCGCGCTGTTCGCTGTCGACGATTTCCGCCACGCGCTTGAAACGGTCGAAGAATGCCGGCGCCTGCGAATCGAGATTGATCAGCACGTCGCAGCTCGGCGGCATCCAGCCATTGGCAATGGTCACCGGATAATCGTGCGCTTGACCGGGCGCGATTCCGTGCGGCACGAAGCCACGATCGCGAAACGTCCACAGCAGGTCGTCGACGCGCCGGGCGCTGTCTTCCGAATCGGTATGCAGATGCACATGGTGTCCCATGTTGAACGCTTTCTCAGCGAGCCGGCACGCGAACAGCAGGCGCGCTTGCGCATCCGCGCCCAGCAGCACGTAAAAATCGATTTTCGGCATCAGGTCATCGGTATGAATTCGAAAACCGGCCCCGTTTACACGCTTTTTGAATTCTCGCGGCAATCATTGAAGTTCAATGATTGCCCGCGCCGTTGGCGTGATTCATCAGGTATTGCATCAATAGCGGTACAGGACGGCCGGTGGCGCCTTTCCTGGCGCCGCTATGCCAGGCCGTTCCCGCGATGTCCAGGTGCGCCCAGTGATACTTGCGCGTGAACCGCGACAGATAACAGGCCGCGGTAATGGTGCCGGCTGAGCGGTCGCCGATGTTGGCCACGTCCGCGAAATTGCTCTTGAGCAACTCCTGATAGTCGTCCCAAAGCGGCAACTGCCAGGCGCGGTCGCCGCTGGCGCGGCCCGCGTCCAGCAGCGCCTGGGCGAGCGGTTCGTGGTTGGTCATCAGCCCGCTCGCGTGATGGCCAAGGGCGACGATGCAGGCGCCGGTGAGAGTGGCGATATCGACCACCGCGGCGGGGTCGAAACGCTCCGCGTAGGTCAGCGCGTCGCACAATACCAGACGTCCTTCCGCGTCGGTATTCAGAATTTCCACGGTCTGACCGGACATGGAGGTGACAATATCTCCCGGCTTGCTGGCGCGCCCGTCGGGCATGTTTTCGGCGCTGGCGACGATGCCGACCAGATTGATGGGCAGATCCAGCGCGGCCACGGCTTTCACGACCCCGAACACACTGGCCGCGCCGCACATGTCGAACTTCATCTCGTCCATGGCCTGACCGGGCTTGATCGAGATGCCGCCGGTATCGAAAGTAATGCCCTTGCCGACCAGTACCACTGGTTTGGTTTTCTTGTCCGCGCCCTTGTATTCGAAGGTGATCAGTCGAGGCGGCTGTTCGCTGCCGCGCGCGACCGACAGCAACGCGCCCATACCCAGCTGTTCCATTTCTGTCTCGGTCAACACCGAGACTTTAAGTTTGCGTTGACCTTTTTTTAGGACTTTGGCCTGTTCGGCCAGATACGACGGCGTACACACATTTCCCGGCAGGTTGCTTAAATCTTTCGCCAGCGCGATGCCGTCGGCGATCGCCTGGCCCTGGGCAATGGCGTTTTTGGCGCCCGATTGCGCGGCGCGGTCGGCGACGAAGAACGACAGCCTGCGCAGTTTCGATCGATCCGGCTCACGTTCGCTTTTCATGCGCTCGAAGCGGTAGCGCGCGTCCTCGATAGCAAGCACGGACTGCCGCACGCGCTGATCGACATCCAGGCCGTCGGGGTTGAGTTCGGTGAGATACGAGACCGCGCTGGCTGCGCCGGTTGATTTAAGCGTGCGCGCAAGCGTTGTGTGCGCCTTGCGAAACGCCGACGCATCGAACGCCTTTTCTTCCCCCAATCCGATCAACAGCACCCTTTCGCAAGCCGTGTTGGGCACGTTGTGCAGCAGCAGCGTCTGGTTGTTCTCGCCTTCGATGTCGCCGCGTTTGAGGATCGCGCCGATATACCCCCCACTGGCCTCGTCCAGTAGTTTCGCAGCAATGGACAAGCGTCGTGGCTGGAAAACGCCCACCGCCACGCAGCCCACGCGCTGTTTCTCGGGCGAGCCGCTTGCAAGCAAAAATTCCATCGTACGCTCCGATTTGTTAGTTTGCAGTCGATCGAACCGACCGCGGCGATTGTAGGTTTACATGTCCCGCTCCGAAAACGTTCGATTAACGTCGGGAGTCGCGACATAGCATGGCGCCCGCGAACCGATCCATTAAAGGATTGATCCGGTGACGCGAGGCCCGATTACGGTACGGGTCTGACCATAACTTCGAAACAAGTATGCGGGATTCTATGAGAAAAGCGCTGCCGAATCACGCGTACCCGGGCAGCTGATCGTGCGCACCGTGCTCGATCGTTATCTGGCGCGCGAGATTTCACTCACCCTGTTCGCCGCGGCCAGCGTGCTGGTGCTGGTGGTATTCGGCAATCTGTTCGTACGTCTGCTGGCGCAGGCGACCGAGGCGCAGATCCCCGCCAACCTCATATTGCCACTGCTGGTGCTGGGCGGCTTCGAATCGCTCATTTTGTTGATGCCCGTGTCGTTGCTGCTGGCGGTGATGTTGACCATGGGGCGGCTTTATCGCGACAACGAAATGGCGGCTTTGCGCGCGTGCGGGATCGGCTACGTGCGACTTTATCGTCCGGTAATGCTGGTGGCGGTACCGCTGGCGGCATGCCTTGCCATCCTGGCGTTATACATCTCGCCCTGGACGGCGCAGCTCGCCGACGAGATTACCGTCCGCATGGAGAGCGAGGCCCAGCTAACCGGCGTCATGCCCGGGCGCTTTATCGAGACCGGCGACGACGAGCTGGTGTTCTTTGTCGAGCGCGTTGACAGCAGCCGCGGCGAAATCGAGAACGTCTTCATTCACACCCTGGAAAGTGGCCGCACGGTGATCGAGACCGCCGCGCGCGCGACGCAACGCATCGAGCCGCGCACCGGCGCGCGCATCGTGGCGCTGCGCGACGGGCATCGTTACGAAGGCCGTCCCGGGCGCGGGGATTTTCGCATTCTGTCGTTCGCGACGCATACCATGCGTATACCGGTGAAACAGGCCGCGCTCGCGCCCGAGGCGGGCCGAAATTCGCTGCCGACCGCCGCGCTGTGGGGTTCCGCGCTACCCGCCGCGATGGCCGAACTGCAATGGCGCCTGTCGGTGCCGATATCCGTGGTCCTGCTGGCGGCGCTGGCGGTTCCACTGAGTTACGTCACGCCGCGGCAGGGACGCTTCGGCAAACTCGCGCTGGGCATAACCATCTACATCGTTTACGCTAACCTGGGTTTGATCGCCGCAAACTGGGTGGAACGCGGTGTGCTGCCGGGCTGGCTGGGCATGTGGTGGGTGCACGGCCTGCTGCTGGTGCTGACCATGGTGTTGTATCTGCGGCAGTATGGTCTGCGCTGGAGTTTGCGCCGCCTGCTGTCGCGGCCCACATGAAACTTTTCGATCGCTATCTCGGCCGCGCTGTTATCGTCGGCAGCGCGCTGGCGATGGCTATCCTGGTTGCGGTGAACGGCTTCGTGGACCTCATCGACGAAGTGCAGGACGTGGGCGAGCGCGGTTACACCTTGTGGCTCGCGCTTTACCACACCGTGCTGGAGATGCCGCAACGTGCGTACGAATTTTTCCCAACCGCGGTGCTGCTCGGCGGACTGCTCGGGCTTGGCGATCTCGCCGCCACCAACGAACTGGTGGCGCTGCGCGCGGCCGGCATTTCCATTCCGCGCCTGATTGGCTCCGTGCTGGCCACGGGCCTGCTGTTAATGGCGGTCGCCGTAATAATCGGCGAGGTGGTCGCCCCGGCGAGTCAAGAGCGCGCGCAGGACCTGAAGAAATGGGCGCAAGGCGAGAGCATCACCCTGGGCGATACGAACGAACTGTGGGCCAAGGACGGCAACCGCTTTATCAACATCAAGCAAATTTTCCCGGGCCTGCGCCTTAACGATGTTCGCGTGTACTTGATCGACGATGCGCAGCGTCTGGTGCGGGCCACGTTCGCGGCGTCGGCCGTTTATCGCGACGGGCAATGGCGGATGAACGATGTGAGTCGCAGCACCATCAGCCACGCGCGCATCGTTACCGAACGCAGGCCGCGGGAATCATGGCCGCGGCTGCTGTCGCCGGAACTGTTCAGCGTGATCGAGCAGAAGCCCGAGCACATGCCGGCGTGGCGGCTGGCGCGCTATATCGATTATCTAGAGGCCAATCATCTGGCGGCGGAAAGCTACGAACTCGCGTTCTGGACGCGGTTTACCACGCCGTTGTCCAGTCTGGTAATGCTGCTGCTGGCGATACCTTTCGTGTTCGGTTCGCTGCGCACCGGCGGCGCGGGTCAGCGGTTGTTCATCGGGATGCTGATCGGCATCGCGTTTCATCTCATTAATCGCGCGCTCAATCACCTGGCGCTTGTGTATGGCCTGGATCCGTTGCTGGGCGCGACTCTGCCATTGCTGGCGTTTCTTGGGATCGGGCTGATCGCAGCGTCGCGAACGCGTTAGCTTTGCATAGTTAATCGCCGGGCGTAGTCAATCCGTGCGCGTGAGCCGGGTGCCCGATACGATATCGTGCAAGGCCAGCTTCTCGCGGTTGAACAGGCACCACAAAAAGCCCGCGCCGAACAAGAGCCAGGAGATCGCCGCGGTCAGCAATCGCAAAAGCGCCTGCGACCAGGTAATGGTCGCGCCGTTATTCTGTATCACGCGAAAGCGCCAAGTGCTCATGCCTAAGGTCTGACCACCGTGTGTCCAGAACCAGCCAAAAAACAAGAAGCAGACGAGATAGATGTAGCCGACGTAAACTGGATAAAGCGCGTCTTGCGGCGTGAGATGGAACGGCACGAACACGAGCGACGCGAAAAACAATAACGCGAACAGCAGCAGACCATCGTAAAAAATAGCGCCGAGGCGACGCGGCAAACCTACACGGCGCTGATCTGACATCGATTTTTCCGAAGCCGTATTGATGACGGTATTCACCACTGCGGCGCATTGTTGCGGCCCGCAAATAGTCGGCCCCGCGCGCATTAAGAAATGCGGATTGGCTAAAATCCGCTTACGTTTATATAATCAAAACTCAAATCGTTCAGGAGCATCGGCATTATGGCACGAGGAATAAAAAAATCGACGACGCAGGGATCATCGGCAACCATTCAATCTGCGAGCGCTAAACAGCCCTTGCTCACTAAAAGGAAAGTCACCATAAAAAAAACCACAACAGCCACAACAAATAAACGTGGCGGTGTGCTGACGAAAGCAAAGGGCATGACGAAAGGCCTGAAGTCGAAACAAAAGAAAGTAAATAACAGCGCTAACGTCGACCAAAAGATGAAACGTGATCTCCGCGAGCGTACGCGCGTGATGAAGACGGAACGCGATGCCGCCATCAAGGATCGCAAGGACGCGGTGCGCCGCGAACGCGCCAGCAGCGCCGCGGTTCGCAAGGAACTCAAGGAGGCGCTCAAACGCGAGCAGGCGCTGGTCAGGTTGATCGACAGCCGCGACCAGGCGCTGCGCAGTTTCAGCGAGAAATGGACAAAAGAAAGGATCGCGCAGATACAGTCGCCGACCAAGAAGCGCCGCCGTAGGCGTTTGAATCTGTCGCCCGATCCCGTGACGCAATAACGGCAAATCAAAACATCGATAACGGCCCGCACACGGGCCGTTTTTTCTAATGTCTCGTCAAAGAAACACCGGCGCTAAAACATCAACGGTCGAATGGGTTGGTGATGCGATGATCCGCGGCTTGCAATGACCATGCTCGCAATCGGTTCCAAAACGTGTCGTCTGAGTGGCGCGTATTTCCTGGTGGGACTGTTGTTGCTCGCGGTCTCGTGGATCGCGGCGGCGCCGCGGTTCGCGGCCGTGTTGCAGGTCGAGGGCTCCATCGGTCCCGCGACCGAGGATTACGTTGTGCGTGGCATTGATGACGCGGTATCGCGTAACGCCGAACTGGTCATTCTGCGCATCGACACACCCGGCGGGCTCGATCAGTCAATGCGCGCGATCATACAGAAGATTCTGGCAGCGCCGTTACCCATCGTGGCGTATGTCGCGCCCTCCGGCGCGCGGGCCGCGAGCGCCGGCACCTACATTCTTTACGCCGCACACGTCGCCGCCATGGCGCCCGCGACGACCCTGGGCGCGGCGACGCCGGTAGAGCTTGGCGGCGCCTCTTCGCTCTTGCAGATTAAAGACAAACCTGCGGACGGTCTGTTACGGGATGACACCGATTCCGCCAAAACGCGCAAAATGGTCAACGATGCGGCGGCGTATATTCGTGGTCTTGCGGTGAGCCGTGGCCGCAATGCCGAGTGGGCGGAGCGCGCGGTGCGCGAGGCGGTAACGTTGACTGCAAGTGAGGCGCTACGTAAAAACGTGATCGAGATCGTCGCCGCGGACATGCCTGATCTGCTGCGTCAACTCGATGGACGCAGAGTAAACGTTGCCGGCATCGAACGAACGTTGTCCACCGATCGCCTGACAAGCGAAGTGATGGCGCCAGACTGGCGCAACCGACTGCTGACGATCATCGCCAATCCGAATATCGCGTACATTCTCATGCTGGTTGGAATATACGGGCTTGTCTTCGAGCTCGCGAGTCCCGGCGCCGTGTTGCCGGGTGTGGTGGGCGCCGTGTGCCTGTTGCTCGCGCTCTACGCGTTTCAGGTGTTGCCGGTCAACTACACGGGTGTCGTGCTGATCGTGCTGGGTATTGTATTTATGGTGGCCGAAGCATTCGCGCCAAGCTTCGGCGCGCTGGGCTTCGGCGGCGTCGCGGCATTCGTCGGCGGTTCCGTCATGCTAATGGATGATGCCAGCCTTGCCGTCTCGTGGCAGTTGATCGGCGGTACGGCGCTGGTCGCCGCGAGCTTTTTTCTGTGGATCATCACGCGACTGTTGAAGACGCGCAACACCCGGCCCGTTACCGGTGCCGAGCAGATGCTCGGTAGTTTCGGGGTCGCGCTGGAAGACTTCGACGATCACGGATGGGTGCGCGTGCACAGTGAGAACTGGAATGCGCGGACGCACAGTCGCGTCCTGAAAGGACAAAAGGTGCGCGTGCTCGCCATGGACGGGTTGACGTTAACGGTCGAGCCTCTGGCCGACAATCCTCCGGGAGACTGAATCATGCTGCCCTATCTAATTCCAGTGGCGCTGGTGCTGGCGCTGTTCGTTCTGTCCATAAAAATATTGCGCGAATATGAACGCGGCGTGGTGTTTTTCCTGGGCCGTTTTCAGGGTGTAAAAGGACCGGGACTGATTGTGATCATCCCGGGCATCCAGCAGATCATGCGGGTGGATTTGCGCATTATCACCATGGACGTGCCGCAGCAGGACGTCATCTCGCGCGACAACGTCACCGTACGGGTCAACGCGGTATTGTATTTTCGCGTGGTGGACGCCGAGCGCGCCATACTGCAGGTGGAGGATTATCACAACGCGACCAGCCAGCTCGCGCAGACCACCTTGCGTTCGGTGCTCGGCCAGCACGATCTGGACGCGATGCTGGCAGAGCGCGATAAGCTGAACGCCGCCATTCAGCAGATTCTCGACGAGCGCACCGATTCCTGGGGTATCAAGGTGACCAATGTCGAGATCAAGCACGTTGACCTGGACGAGAGTATGGTGCGCGCGATCGCGCGTCAGGCCGAAGCGGAGCGCGACCGGCGCGCGAAGGTGATTCACGCCGACGGCGAATACCAGGCCGCGCAGAAACTGCTGGACGCGGCGAACATTCTCGCGCAGCAGCCACAGGCCCTGCAGCTCCGTTACATGCAGACTATCGCCAATATTACGACGGATAAAGCCTCTACGATCGTGTTTCCGTTGCCTATGGAATTTCTGGACGCGTTGCGAAGTTTTTCCGGTGACAGGAAATAGTTACGGGCCGGTCGTATCCGGCATGGCCGGCATGGCCATCCCCGCATGAAGACGGGCGTGGCGATGACCGACCCGGTCAGCGCGCGCGACGACGATCTCATCGCGATCTTTCTGGATGCGATCTGGATGCAGCATGGATTGAGCGACAACACCTTGATCGCCTACCGTCACGATCTGCGCGGACTGGCCGGCTGGCTGGCCCGCCAGCACGTGAGCCTGCTCGAAGCCGAACCTGACCATCTGCAACATTTCCTGAGCTTCAGGCTTCAGCAGCAGCGCGCCCAGCGCCGCTCCGTGGCGCGTGCGATCTCGAGCATGCGAAGGTTCTATCGATATCTGCAGGAGCACGGACGCATCGCGAGGGACCCCAGCGAAGCGATCGTGCCGCCGAAGCCGATGCGCCTGTTACCCGACTCTCTAAGCGAAGCGGACGTCGAGGCGCTGCTCGCAGCGCCCTCGCTTACCACGAACAGGGGCTTGCGGGACCGGGCGATGCTGGAGCTCTTATACGCCTGCGGTTTGCGCGTATCCGAGTTGATCGGGCTTGAGTTGCATCAGACCAATCCGCGTCAGGGCGTGGTGCGAGTGTCGGGCAAGGGCGGCAAGGAGCGGCTGGTGCCGATCGGCGAGCAGGCCCTGATGTGGCTTGAACGTTATCTTGAGGAGGCGCGCGCCAATCTGTTGAACGGCAGGGGAACCACCGATGCGCTGTTCGTCACCAATCGCGGCGCCGCCATGACCCGGCAGGCCTGCTGGTATCTGATCCGGCGTCACGCGCGTACAGCCAGCATCGACAAACATCTGTCGCCGCATACCTTGCGGCACGCGTTCGCGACCCACCTGCTGAATCACGGTGCGGATCTGCGCGTGGTGCAACTATTGCTGGGCCACAGTGACCTTTCGACCACGCAGATCTACACGCAGGTCGCCCGCGCGCGCCTGAAGCTGCTACATGCTGAGCATCATCCGCGTGGCTGAATGAGAACGTCGGGTCCATGAATTTTTTGCCGGCGTGCATGTCGCACTGTTCACCACAATGAACGCGAGTGATCCCATGATAAAACACCTTGCCGCCGCCCTGTGTCTCGTCACAGTCGTCACGGGCAATACGATGGCGGCCGAAGACCAGGACGTCCTCGACACACTTCGAGCCAGACTGGACGCGCTGGCGCCCGGGCTCGAGCCCGACAGCATCGAGCCTTCGCCGGTGGAAGGCGTTTATCAAGTCGCGTATGGGGCGCAGATTCTTTACATCAGCGAAGATGGCCGCTACCTGCTGCGTGGCAGCCTGGTCGATCTGGATCGGCGTGAAGATCTCACCGAGGCCGCCAGCGCCAAGGTGAGATTGCGGTTGCTCGATGCAGTCGATGAAGATCAGATGATCGTGTTTTCGCCCGCGCTGCCCAGACATACCGTCAGCGTGTTCACCGATATCGATTGCGGTTATTGCCGCAAGCTGCACGCCGAGATCGATCAGTATCTCGCGCGGGGGATCAGGGTTCGCTACCTCGCGTTTCCGCGTGCCGGCGTGAACTCCGCGTCGTACGACAAGGCGGTGGATGTCTGGTGCGCGCAAGACAAAAAGGCCGCGCTTACCAGCGCCAAGCGCGACGAGCCCGTGGCCGACAAGAGTTGCGACAATCCGGTCAAGGCCCAGTATGAACTGGGGCAGGCGATGGGCGTCTCCGGCACACCGGCCATCGTACTGGAGAACGGGGAGATGATTCCCGGCTATCAGCCGGCGCGACCGCTGGCCGCCATGCTCGACAAACTGGGCGACGTGAACGCCGCGACCGCGGAATAATAACGATAGCGAAACGGCGGACCCAGGCATGCGGCCTTCGAGCCGTCGCCACTGCGATGGCGCACGCATCTAACGCGCTTGCGGACAGGGCCTGAGCCCAAACCCACCTCAACTCCACACGTTAAGTGATCAACGCGGAGCATTTATTTCCGTGTGACTGCCCTTGGAACCTTGCCGGTACGTCGTCCCGGCCCGATATCGACCCCAGCCATCTTTACCTAATGGCCGGATATTCCTCGTCGAAACTCCCGAAATCAGCGGATGAGCGGTACTTCTTTCAAGATGAACGGTTGACAAAGCGTATTTTGGGACTATAATCCCAAAACAAGTGATGAGCAGAGCTTGAAAGTTATTCGCCATGGAATGCGAACTCATCCGATGTCAGGAACGTGCAGACGTGACGGGGACAAGGAACAGGACAGCGTCGCCAAGATGGATTTTGACCAAAAGGACTAAGCTCGAGTGAGATGTACGGGCGAAGGAATCGCTTTCGCTGACTCGCTGAGCGTTCGCCACGGGTAACGGTACAAGGATCTTACGGATAAGGCGGCTAAGGACAGCGCCGGCGAAGGAGCGCTAACGATGGATCGATTTCGCAGGGTTACCCGAGCCGCTAGGAAGCGGGCCCCGGCGGACAGGGAAGGCCGCCGGGGCATGCGAAGGATGCGCGAAGCGGATACGGGCTTATCCGCGAATGTTAATTTGTTCTGACTGGCAACCGGAATTGTCGATGGCTCTCCTCAGGGCGTGAGCCCTGCTCAAGCAGCATACGGATATGCTGCTTTTTTATTGCCCAGGTTTTTATTCGACCAGGGTTTTATCCAATCAGGCTTTAGTCCGACCACGGTTTTATTCGCTCAGCGCTCGCTAGTGCAGCATGCTTACCATTTTATTTCGATAGCGGCTGACCAGGTCGCCCCTTCCACCCAGAATCTCGAAGACGGACAACATGCCCTTGCGTCCGGCATCGTCGCCGAAGCGCCGGTCGCGGCGCATGATCTCGAACAACTGTTCCAGCGCGGCCTCGTAATCCTCCGACATTACCTTGCGAGCGGCGAGCCGCTGGCGTGCCTGCAGGTTGGTCGGGTCGTTCAGCACGTGCTGCTCCAGTTCGCTCTCACCCTGATCGTGCACCGCCTCGCGGGCGAAATTAAGCCGCGTCTGCAAGGTTTTTACTTCGGATTCCAGCGCGACGCTGGCCGGCAGCGTATTGAGAATCGCCTGGGCGCGCTCAGTGTTGCCGATCAGCAAATGCATTCTGGCCAGTGCGATGCGGACCGAGGTATTGTCCGGCTCCAGCTTGTTCGCTTCCTCCAGCAGCTTCAACGCCGCGGACGCGTCTCCTGCTTCGAAATGGGCCTCGGCGCGCGCGCGGATGTGGTCCGCCGGGCGCTCGATGTGTCTGCCGATAAATGCGCGAATCGCGCCTTCCGGCGATACTCCGGAAAACTCGTCAACGACCCGGCCATGCCTGAACAGCTTTACCGTCGGCAACGCGCGCACGCCGTATTCGCGCGCGAGTTCCTGCTCGGCGTCCGTGTCGACCTTCACCAGCGCCATGTTTTGCGCGAATTCCTCCGCCAGTTTCTCAAGCACCGGCGCCAGCATTCTGCATGGGGCGCACCACGACGCCCAGAAATCCACCAGTATGGGTTTGTCCGTTGAAGCTTCGATCACCCTCGCTGCGAATTGCGGTTGCCCGACGTCGTAAACAGATGCGGTACCCGCCATTATTCCATGCCTTTCAAAGTGAAATTCTCCAAGCAATATAAGGCTGCATCTGCGTCACTTCAACGGCGTGTCACCTGGCGTCCCGTTGTCTTATACATTTTGCTTGCGTTGTGGTGAGATCTTCGCCGTATCCTCCTGTTCCTTTTTCGCAGAACACGACGCGTGGATATATCGATCGTGGTGCCGGTATATAACGAAGCTGCCCACGTCAGTTGTGTGTTAAGCGAAATCGCCGCGTGCTTGAGTATCACTCGGCGCGCGGGTGCATCCAGCGCTTCAGCAAGGGCGACATCAACAGCAACACAGCGCCGACCGCCGTAGCAACCATCGCGATATTCAGGAAAACCTCGCCATAAAGATCGATGGTGCGCGCGGGCGGGAGCGCTACCGTGGCTTCGGTGGCCGGGGCGCTGGTGAGGGTGGCGACCAGCGCCGCGATGTAATGCGCGAAGGCCGACGACAGAAACCACACGCCCATCATTGCGCCCACCAGCCTGGCCGGCGCAAGGCGCGTGACCATGGCCAGACCAACGGGCGACAGCGACAGCTCGCCCGAGGTGACGAGCAGATAACCGATTAGCAGCCACAGAATCGATGTTTTGCCATCGGC
>JACCYU010000011.1 GCA_013696315.1 Gammaproteobacteria bacterium
GGTTACACCTGTGCTGCGAGCTGGGCCGGCGCGTACTGCATCACCGTCTACGTGGGCGGCATTCAATTCTTGAGTCCGATCCACGTCGGCGATATCGTCGAATGCCGCGCGAGCGTAATCCGCACCGGCCGCACCAGCCTGGATGTGGCGGTGGATGTCGCCGCGCGCGCGCCACAAAGCCATAAACGCCGCCGCACCGGACATAGCGTGCTGGTGTTCGTGGCGGTGGACGATGACGGCAAACCAACCGCCGTGCCGCCGTGGCAGCCGGAGACCGAACTCGATCGCGCGCTGGAAGAATACGCCCGTAAAATGGCGGCGTTGCGCAAGGAAACGGACGCCGCGCTGGAAGAACAAATGGCCGCGTTGCGGGCAACCGCCGCGGCCGGTAAAGTCGACGAAAAAGAATAAGCTTCGGGATGTCAATCCTTGGACGAATTCACCAGTTTAGAACGCGAAGCTTATTCCCAACGCCAGCAGCAGGGTGCCGAGTATCCGCCGCAGGATATGGTCAGGCATGTGACTCCCAAGTCGCGTACCGATTGCCACACCCGGCAACGACCCTAGTAACAGGCTTAACAGCAATATAAAGTCCACCGAACCATGCAGCAGATGTCCGATGCCCGCCGTGGTAGTCAACAGGACGGCGTGGGCGAGGTCGATGGCGACGATTGCCTTGGCGGGCATGCGTGGATAAAGCGTGACCAGCACCGCGCCGCCCAGCGCGCCGGCGCCGACAGACGACAAACTGACCAGCACACCGATGATGACACCGGCGATGATTGTTACGGGGCGTCCCCAGCCCCCGTGCAATCGCTTGAATACGGCGGCGTGCTCGGCGAGGCTGCCACGCTGCAAGGCGCCCCCGAACAGCAGCATGAGCGAACTCAGCATCAGGCTCACACCCAGCACGGTGGTGATCACCGCTTCCTGACGGTCGGTGTCCACGTCCAGCCACTCCAGCACCAGAATCGAAATGATCGCCGCCGGGATGCTGCCCATCGCCAGCCGACGCACGATATGCCACTTGACGTTGCGCGCCAGGTGATGCACCCACACCGCGCTGGTTTTGGTAATCGAGGCATAGATCAGGTCGGTGCCGACCGCCGTAATTGGCGGTACCCCGTAGTAAATCAGAAACGGCGTCATCAGCGACCCGCCGCCGACGCCGGTCAGGCCGACGATCGTGCCGATCACCAGACCGGCCAGTGTATACGCGATATCCATTTGATCTCCCGTGCGTGTGTCCCCGCGGTAAGTTACCTTAATTGATGTACAATAAAAAGAATCAACTAAGGCGTTCAATCACTTACTAACCCGTCAGACGCGCCCATGAATTTGCGACAGTTGCGTTATATCTCCGCCGTGGCCAGACACGGCCTCAACGTCTCGGCCACCGCGGAAAGCCTCTATACCTCGCAGCCAGGCGTCAGCAAACAGATCCGCTTACTGGAGGACGAACTGGGGGTGCAGGTGTTCGAGCGTTCCGGCAAGCAGCTCACGCGCATCACGCCGGCCGGTCAGGCCATTCTGGAGCTGGTGGACAATGCGCTCGCCAGTGTGGAGAACGTGCGTCACGTGGCGCAGGAGTTCAAGGACCCGCAGCGCGGCAGTCTCTCCATCGCCACCACCCACACGCAGGCCCGCTATGCACTGCCGGCGACGATATCGGCTTTCAGGCGGCGGTATCCGCGCGTGACCCTACACATGCACCAGGGCAGCCCCACGCAGATCTCGGAGCTGGCGGCCAGCGGTCAGGTGGATTTTGCGATCGCGACCGAGGCGATGGAACACTTCGAGGATCTGGTGATGATGCCCTGTTATCACTGGAATCGCTGCGTGGTGACGCCGCCCGACCACCCGCTGTGCGACGAACGACCGCTTAGCCTGGAGGCCGTGGCGCAATACCCGCTGGTCACGTACGTGTTCGGCTTCACCGGCCGTTCGCAGCTGGACAAGGCATTCAGGGCGCGCGGTCTGACGCCCGACGTGGTCCTGACCGCGACCGATGCCGATGTGATCAAGACGTACGTCCGGCTGGGGCTTGGGGTGGGCATCATCGCCCGCATGGCGTATGAACCGAGGATCGACGGCGATCTGCGCATGCTGGACGCCAGCCATCTGTTCGAGCACAGCACCACCAAGATCGGTTTCCGGCGCGGCGCGTTTATGCGCAGCTACATGTACGACTTTATCGAACTGTTCTCGCCACCCATGAAGCGCGACATCGTGGATGCGGTGGCCGAGGCGCGCACCGGCGAGCAGCGCGAAGCGCTGTTCGAGGGGCTGGAACTGCCGATGTATTGAGGGTCTTGTGAAATGCTTTTGGCGCAAAGCACGCAGCGGTGAAAGAGAAATCAAGAGCGAAGCGTCGCAGGTAAGAGTGCGTGACTAGCGCCCCGGTAACACGCGGGGTATGGAGGGAAGCAATTTTCCTCCGCGGGAATAGGGGAGGGGATAGGAAGTGCGCGCGAAGAACCGTTTAAGCGCCAAACAGAAGAGCCTGTAAATAATTATGTGTAACTGCCCGGCTCACAGAGAGAGCTGGCCCCGGAAATCTGGACAGCCCGATAGGTGGAATCTCTGCTTTGTGGGGCGATGATATGCCGCGACCGACAGGAGCAGAAGATGACGAGACGAACCCGCCGGAATCACTCACCGGCGTTC
>JACCYU010000012.1 GCA_013696315.1 Gammaproteobacteria bacterium
GCCTCGTCCCGCGCCTGCTCGGCCTCCAGCCGCGCCATGTCCGCCGCGCGCGCCTGCTCTTCGGCGCGCTCGCGCTGTTGCTCGGCCAGCTCGGTGGCGCGCTGCATGTCCTGCGTGCGCGCCTCCAGCAGAATCTGCTGGCGCTCGCCCTCGGCCCGCATGATCTCCGTTTCCGAGGCTTCCAGCTCCGCGAGTTCGCGGGCGATGGCGACGCGTTGCTCGGCAATGTATCCATGATGGTCGATATCGTCCTGTTCGGCGCCGGCGGCGGCCAGCCGCTCGGCGGTGCGCAGCGCATCCTCCGCTTCGCGCAGCGCGAAGGGCGCGGCCTCGACGATCTGAGCATCATTGACGGCGCTGTTATAGGCTCTTTGCGCCTGGCTCACCGCCGGGTTGTCGGCCGGCGTCGTCACGCAGCCCGCGGCAAGCGCGCCGGCGAGTGTCACGATTCCCAGGTTGCCGATTGGACGAATATTCATCGTTACTCCTTAAATTCGCGGCGCGGCCGCGCGTTTGAAACGGGCGATAGCGCACGCACCCGAACTCTGCATCCCGATCGAAATTCGCGCGTCGAAGATCGCCCTGTGCGCACCAACGACGTCATCTTAAGGCACGCCACTGACTTCTTCGCGCAGCACCCGAATGCTCTCACGCAGCTGCTGTACGGAACGCTGCGCCCTGCCGCTCTGCACCTTGGCCTGCGCGAGTTCGGCCTCGACCTGCGCCTGCTCCGCCAGCCGCCGCGTGACGGGAAAGTCTTCGGCGACCAGCGCCGCGCGGGCCTGCTTTAGCTTCATGATCGCGCTGTCCAGCTCCACCGGTGCATACGTGCGCGCGTCGGACTGGTCGGCCAGATGGATGGCGGTATCCGCGCGCGCGAGCTCCGCAAGCGGCGGCGGTGTGCTCGCGCAACCGCATAAACCGGCCAGCATCAGGGCCAGGCTACCGATCGGCAAGGTCAGACGGAATTTTTTCACAACGGCGCTCCTGAGCGTGTTTGGGTCGCTATGGCGGTCGGTGCGGGACGCCCCATCCGACCAGGATCAATTTATTATAAGCTACTGAAGGTTACTGGCCGCAATGCCAGTGACGATGGTCCTGCCGCGGGTGATAACATGCCGCGCCGCTAGAACTGGCGGCACGCATGATACGATTCCTGACCAACAAACGGGAGGAGCCCGGTATGGAGATTGAAGTCGGCGGATTTTTTGGTCTGCTTATCCTGATTGCCGATGTATGGGCGATCGTCAACGTCGTGCAGAGCAACGACTCCACCGGCATCAAGGTTGTCTGGGTGGTGGCGATTCTGCTGCTGCCGCTGCTGGGATTTATCGCCTGGCTGATCTTCGGCCCGCGCAGCGCGAACGGCTAGAGGATCTGGGTCGTACAGGTCTGAGTGCGGCGCCAGCGCGCGATTCTACTGTCGGCCGGCTCGGCAAATTTTATTGCGGCCCAGTCCCGTTCGGCGCGGGAACGCCGCCGCGCCTGCTTGCGTCAGCAGGCCCATTCGAAGGTTTGCCCCCGCGTTGGCCCGGCGGCAACAGACTGGCCCGCTGCGGCCAGTGATCGGCATCAAAAGCGCTCTGGCGCTCGAGCGCGGCCAGTGACAGATCGAGCACCAGATCCTCGTCTTCACCCGGGTCTCGTAGCCCGCGCAGCGGCACGGCGTGCAATGTTTGCCCCACGCCTAAAAAGCCGCCGGAGGCCATCACCGCGTACGCTACCGTTGCGCGCGGCCCGTCAATCGCAAGATCGATGATTTCACCGAGTGTCTCATTCTGTAAATTTCGCACCGTCCTGCCGAAATAGTTGTCGGCCAGAACGATGCGCGCAACGCCGCTGGCGGGCGCGACCTGCTCAACCGAGGCTGGCGCATCGTGACCAGCGACGCCTGCGTAAGCGTGGGCGCCGATGGTCAGCGACCCCAGCAAGGCTGTTGCGGCGCTCACCGTGAGCATCAGACCGCGCCTGGCAAAGCGGCCGGCGAACCCGCCTCGCCCGGGCCGGTCGTCGGCTGGCGTCAACGGCGGCTGGACGCACCGACTGTCAGTGCGCTTCATAACGTTTCAGCTTGTTGTAAAGCGTCTTCAGG